>NZ_WSPG01000003.1:0-169323 GCF_022819185.1 Morganella sp. HSTU-ASny43 | reverse complement strand
GAATAATAAAATAATCTTTAAAATAACAAATAAAATTATTATTTTAGAATTATCTATTATTCATCCGATATCCTACTGATTATTTTAATGAAGAGATAAACCAATATTTATTACTCCGATATCTGAAATCCGCCACCAGTGCAGCCATGCATTCCGCCTGTAACGCATAAGAAAGCATGGTTGATTTCACTTTCCGCACAGGTTGCCGGAGTTTCAGATGAAAATAATGCCAGCAGAGTACTGATATCATCATGCTGCGGGTGTTGCTCTGACATCAGCAGTGCTTTGCCGGAGACTGAAATCGTAACGCTGTTACCGTTCCTTTCTGACCATCGCCCGGCAGGTTTTTATCTGATATAAAGATAAACCAATACCTTATTTAAGCATCAAAAATTCCATATAAATAAAAAACCCGTCATATGACGGGTTTTCGGTAACGGGCAGTTATTTTTTATTGTTGTGAGCGCATATCCATGATCATTTTTCCGTCATAGTCTGCACCAACAACAATATTAGGCACTTCACCTTTGTATTTCTCTGCTTTAATTTGTTCTATTTCAAGCTGCTTCCAGTTAATCATTTCGCGGGTGATTGTCTGCTGTAACACGGCGTTCGCTTCTGATTCTTTCTGAGCGGCATATAAACGTGCATCGGCTTCCTGACGCATTGCATAAGAGCTGGCCTGGGCATTACGCTCACGGGCAAGTGCCTGCTGTTCTGCGGACTCACGCTCTGCCTGTGCGATAACCACTTTTTTCTGAGCCAGTTCACGCTCTTTCTCTGCTTCCGCTTTTGCCTGGTTTATCTGCTCCTGACGCATCTTGGTATTCACAACCTGCTCCTGAACCACTTCCGGCAGCGTAATATCCTGGATCATAATCTCTTTGATCGTATAGCCGTAAGGTGAAGCATAACCCTGAATGGCATCACGGATAGATTCCTGTAATTTCCGCTGGGTATCTGCGGTATACAGATCCTGTGCGTTGGCAACATCTTTCCCGAATTCCAGAATCGTGGAAATCAGTTTCTGGCGGACATATTTATCCAGTGCTTCACTTTCTGTACCGCCGTTAATACGGAGAATGGGGGCTTTAGCGCCATCGAACTGGAGCATTACCGTAATATCCACGATGGATTTCAGTTTGTCCTGTGAGGGTACACGTAACTCTTTCAGTGATACGCGGATATCTTTTGTTGAATAAGTATCAAATGTCATAAACGGGTTAATCGGAAAATGCAGCCCGGCATCATAAGCGACCGGGTTGACCTTACCTAAAAAGGTTCCGACTTTTACCGAACCATCCTGCACAATAGTATACGAATTAAAAGTAACCACTCCCGCGACGAGGAGAATAACGGCAACAATAATCAATTTTATAACTGACTTCAGTTTGACCGGATTTACTGCCTGCATCATTTGCATGTCTCATCCCTATAAGATAATTCTTAGTTAATGTCGTTTTTATAAATACTGCTTTATGTATTAGTCATATCTTTTTACATCGCTATTATTCATAAAATACAGAAATGAGCAAATGCAGCCCGTCAGACGAATAATGATAATAATCTGTGATACCGGATGCCCCGGATACGGCCGTGATGATTATGCCTTCAGAAGGGGAAATACATGTCATTAATACTGCTTCCGGTATAAAAACAGGGAAATATAACGTTAACAGCACGTTTATTGACGGAAGAAGACAATCCGGGACAATATTCCGGGAACAGCAGTTATGGTATATTCATGGCAGCGATAATACATCTATCGCTGATAAGTGATTATGAGTAGTATGTAAGAGCACTTAATAGTGCTGACTTTGTAAACCGGACACCCGGCGGAAGGGTTCTGCCGGATGTTCTTTTACGGATACTGCGGGTCAGACAATATTAATTATTCACATCAACAACGACACGGCCGCGGATTTCACCGTTCAGTAAGCTGTGTGCCGCCGGAATCGCTTCATTTAACGGGATCACACGGCTGATAGTTTCCAGCTGTGCCGGATCAGTCAGTTCAGCCAGTTGTTTCCATGCCGCCACACGATCTGCCTGCGGGCGCATCACACTGTCGATACCGATCAGGCTCACGCCTCTGAGGATAAACGGTGCAACAGTCCCGTTAAAATCCATGCCCTGTGCCAGGCCGCAGGCCGCCACAACGCCACCATACTGAGTACCGGCACAGACACCGGCCAGTGTGTGGCTGCCCACACTGTCAATCGCCGCCGCCCAGCGCTCTTTGGTCAGTGGTTTACCCGGTACGGATAACTCGTTGCGATCCATGATTTCAGATGCGCCCAGGGTATCTATCAGATACGCGGTATCAGCCGTACGGCCGGTGGAAGCGATAACCTCAAAACCTAATTTTGACAGCAGAGAAACAGCGAAGCTGCCCACGCCGCCGCTGGCACCGGTCACCAGTACTTTACCGGATTCTTTGGTGATCCCCTGTTTCAGCAGTGCCTGAACCGCCAGCATTGCCGTGTAACCGGCGGTACCGATCATCATCGCCTGCTTTGTACTCATCCCGGCCGGTAACGGTGTCAGCCAGCTGTCTTTCACTTTTGCCACCTGAGACAGTCCGCCCCAGTATTTTTCACCGACACTCCAGCCGTTGAGCAGTACTTTGTCGCCAACTTTATAGTGTTCAGAGCTGCTTTCGGTCACGGTACCGGCAAAATCAATCCCCGGAACCATCGGGAAACTGCGCACAACCGGGCTTTTGCCGGTAATCGCCAGGCCATCTTTATAGTTCAGCGTGGAGTAGTCAATCTGCACAGTCACATTGTGATCCGGCAGTTGTGATTCATCGAGCTGAGCCAGCTTTGCGGTATAGCCGTCAGTATTTTCAATCAGAATGCAGTTAAACATGGTGTTATCCTTTTATGAATATAGACCAGTTGTCTGGTTAATTGTAAAAAAATTTATTAAATACTCACCGACGTGTTAACAACGGCGATATTTAATAAATTATTCTGCAACAATCTCTCAGGCTTTCTCAGCCAGTATCTGCGTCATAAAAACAGTGATAAACAGATCCAGCGGTTCACTGTTGCGGGTCAGTTTGGCACGCATTACCGCCCCTTCCCAGCCCGTCCAGAAAAAAGCCGCCATTTGCCTGCAATCTGTTTTAGCGGAAATAAGCTGCTGTTTCTGTGCTTCAAGAAGGCAGATTTCCACTTTCTTCTGCCAGCCGGTAATAATCTCATCGAGTATTTCACAATACCCCGCCGGCAGGCTGGTCACTTCCTGACCGAGATTCCCCACCAGACACCCGCGCTGCCAGTGGTATTTTTCCATCCCGGCTTTGGCGGTCAGATAAAATGCCCGTAACCTTTCCGGTGGCGGCAGCGTGATATCAGACAAACATTTATCCAGCAGACGGGAAAAATAGCTGTCGTAATTACGCATGATTTCCAGACCAAACTGCTCTTTACTGTCAAAGTAATAATAAAAAGAGCCCTTCGGTACACCGACCTTTTTCAGGATCCCGTTGATATCCGATGTCATATACCCTTTTTCGGTAAACATCTCCATGCCGCTGCGGATCAGCATTTTTTTTACATCCGCACCCGCATCATGATTTTTCGGCGGCCGTCCCCGTTTCGGTTTTGTGATTACTGATGTCATTGCGTCTTTACCTCTGTCATGCGGAATAATATAGACCAGTTGTCTGGTAAATACCATGCTTTTTTATCCGGGGAATTTCCGGCACCGGTTTATTCGCAGATAAAGGTAAAATCGACTTTGCCGTCAGCACTGCCTTCTGTGACAAAATCATTGCTGTAACGGATATCGCGGGCAAAGAAAGGGAAAATTTACATTTTTACATCGTGACTACCAATCACTATCTGACCATCTTCCTTGATAAATTCACTTTGTTGCTGATTAGGCAATATATCTAACACTACCTCTGAAGGCCTACACAACTTTACGCCCAGCGGAGTGACGACAATCGGCCTATTAATCAGTATCGGGTAGTGCAACATAAAATCGATCAATTGCTCATCGGAATAAAGGTTATTTTCTAAATTTAATTGCTTATACGGCTCAACATTTTTTCGTAATAGCTCCCTCGCTGTAATTTTCATATCTGCAATAAGTTGCACTAACACATCCTTAGCCGGAGGTGTTTCCAGATAATAAATAATCGTTGGCTCAACGCCACTATTGCGGATCATTGCAAGGGTGTTACGCGAAGTGCCACAATTGGGGTTATGGTAGATAGTGATCTCATTCATGGAGTTACCTTTAATTTAACAGTGAAAGTCGAAGTACTAAAGCAACGAGTGTGACAATGAGCACAGGGATAGTCATGATAATCCCGGTTTTGAAATAATATCCCCATGTAATGGTCATGTTTTTTTGCGATAAAACATGCAGCCACAGCAATGTAGCCAAACTACCTATTGGTGTGATTTTCGGACCCAAATCGGCACCAATCACGTTAGCATAAACCATTGCTTGCTGAATTAACCCTGATGCTTCACTTCCTTCAATGGACAGGGCACCAATTAATACCGTTGGCATATTATTCATTATTGAGGATAAAAATGCAGTTATAAATCCCGTACCAATTGTTGCAACCCATAACCCTTTGTCTGCAAGGTAATTGAGCGTTTCAGAAAGATAATCGGTTAACCCTGCATTTCTTAAACCATAAACAACCAAGTACATACCTAAAGAGAAAATGACGATTTGCCACGGTGCTCCGCGTAATACTTTTTTGGTATTAATCGTATGGCCTCTGGCTGCAATTACCCAAAGAATTAAAGCGCCAATAGCCGCAATTGCACTGATTGGAATACCTAATGGTTCTAAGACAAAGAAACCAATAAGCAGCAGTACCAATACCAGCCAACCTGTTTTAAACGTTGTCATATCCTTAATGGCTAAAGTCGGTTCACTCAGTTTGGTAACATCATATTGTTTAGGAATATCTTTGCGGAAAAACCAATGCAGCATCGCTAATGTTGCAATAATTGCTGCAATATCCACTGGCACCATAATCGATGCATATTCAGTAAATCCAATATTAAAGAAGTCTGCAGAAACGATATTCACGAGGTTCGAAACGATCAGCGGCAAGCTCGCCGTATCTGCAATAAACCCGGCAGCCATGACAAATGCTAATGTCGTGCCTTTGTTGAAACCAAGTGCCAATAACATCGCAATCACAATGGGCGTTAATATCAATGCTGCGCCATCATTGGCAAATAAGGCTGCAACCGTTGCTCCAAGTAACACAATATAACTGAATAACAGTTTTCCTTTACCCCCGCCCCACTTGGCAACATGTAATGCAGCCCATTCAAAGAAACCACTTTCATCTAAAAGTAGACTAATGATAATTACGGCAACAAATGTCGCCGTGGCATTCCAAACAATGTTCCAGACAATCGGGATGTCCTGGAAACTGATCACACCAAAGATCAGTGCCAATACAGCCCCTGCTGTAGCACTCCAGCCAATACCAAGTCCTTTGGGTTGCCAAATAACAAAGGTGATCGTTAAAATAAAAATGAATGCGGCAATAAACATAACAACCTCATTTAAAAGGTACTTTTCCGCACCTTTTATTTTTAGAAAATAAAACTTATTCTGCGAGCTGACTTAATGCAGATATCCCCACAGGCTCTGTTTCAAGCAAAGGAACAATAGCAACACGTTTTGCCAATGTTGATGTCACCTTTTCAATCTGAGCGACTTCCTGTTCTGCTCTTGAAAGTAACAATGGTGATATTGTTTCCGTGATAGACAGACTGTTATTGATCACCCACGCCCACGGATGTATATCTGCCCGAATTAAATCATTTTGTAAGTTCTCCGCCTCAAGCACAGGCGTAGTTTCAGCGAGTGTCGTAATAATAACTTTAGTGCGTTCAGGATCTTGTAATTGCATCATCGGCGTTAAATAGTGGCCTTTTTCGCCCATTTTTTTAACAATTTCTTTATGGTATGCCCCTGTTGCATCCAGAAGTAATAATGTATGCCCGGTCGGTGCAGTATCCATGACGACAAAACGTTTACCCGCGTCTCTAATGATGCGAGAGAAAGCCTGAAATACCGCGATTTCTTCTGTGCATGGAGAGCGTAAATCTTCCTCAAGTAATGCACGCCCCTCTTCATCTAAATCTTTCCCTTTGGTTTCTAAGACATAATTACGATAACGCTCAGTTTCAGCGACAGGGTCAATTCGGCTAACCTGAAGATTGGGTAAAACACCATCGAGGGTTGATTCAATATGCGCGGCCGGATCAGATGTGGTCAGATGTACATCAAGCCCTTTTTCTGCCAATTTAACTGCGATTGATGCCGCAATCGTTGTTTTCCCTACACCACCTTTGCCCATTAACATAATCAGCCCATGCTGTTGCTGAGATATTTCACCAACCAGTTCTGACAAGGTAGGTAAAGAAATAGGTTGTTTTGTAGGGGTAATAGTTGGAATTTGTGGCATGTCATCAGATAACAACTGCTTCAGTGCATCGACACCCACCATATTGATATTTTGTAAATAAAGAATATCGACAGGTAACGAGCGTAGTGCTTCCGGCATAGACTCTGATGCCGCTTGTTCACGAGAGTAGAGCGCATGGGATAACTTATCATTTTCAGTCACCGCCGTTTCAGGGAAAACACCATTGACAACCAATTGCTGATTTTTGATACCCAGAGATGACAACTCGCTATAGGTTCTCGCGACTTCCCTCAATGCGGCAGACTGAGGTCGTGCAACCAAGACCAGCCTTGTCAGTGATTTATCACTCAACGCTTCCACCGCCATGCTGTACTGCTCACGTTGTTTATCAAGACCAGACATTGGCCCTAAACATGACGCGCCATCAGGATTGTTACTAATAAAATCACTCCATGCACTCGGGAGTTGTAATAAACGGATGGTATGCCCCGTTGGTGCGGTATCAAAAATGATATGGTCAAATTGCTCTGTAATTTCGGTATTGGTTAACAACCCGGTAAATTCATCGAAAGCTGCAATCTCTGTGGTACAGGCACCTGATAGCTGTTCCGTAATACTTTGAATTACCGCTTCAGGTAAACTTTCTTTGATTGGATTAATAATTTTGTTTCGATATTCTTCGGCTGCGGCTTGAGGATCTATTTCAATAGCAAATAGATTTGGAACCAATGTTATTGGCTTAATATTGTTGCCTATCGATTGAGAGAATACTTGCCCAACGTTAGAAGCTGGATCAGTGCTCACCAGTAAAACTTTTTTCCCTTTTTCAGCCAACTTAATTGCTGTCGCACAGGAAACAGAGGTTTTACCCACACCACCTTTTCCAGTAAAAAATAAATAATTAGGTGTGTTATCTAAAAATTTCATTTTATTGCTCCTGTTAACAACACGTTTTACCATTACCACAACACGATTTAACAATTTCAGCTTTTTCAATATTCGGTCGAATACCAAACCATCTGGCGAGCTCATGTCGTTTTGGGTATCGACCAGCCAGCACAATCTCACCGTCAAGAATCAATAGCGGAAGTGACCCGGCACCTGCGGTTTCCAAAAATGTTTTTGCTTTTGTGTTGTTAACGAACTCCATAGGCTCTTGCGCTAAATTAAAACGCCTTATACTTGCTCCTTGTTTTTTTAACCAATCCACATCTGTTGCGAAGTCTACCAATGCTTGATCGACTTCGGTTCCGCAAACACCGGTGCTACAGCATAATGCGGGATCAAATACTTCTAGTTTTTTCATCGCTCAACCTTACATATGTTTTTCCAAATATGTTAGCTTAAAAATTTTTATACAGAACAGCTACCCGCAGGTTCTTTTGTCTCCAAGCTCTTAAGCAAATCTGCAACTCTATTTTTCTCTGTGGCGTAAGTGACATCAATGATACTTTTCACCCACGGTAGTAATGCAGGAGATAAACGATAATGAACCCATTTGCCATGTTTTGAATCGAGCAAAAGACCTGATTCTCTTAGCATTGCCAGATGCCGGGATGTCTTTGGTTGCGATAAATTCAAGGCCGTATAGATATCACAGACACATAACTCCCCGGATGCTTTTAGCAATAGCACGATATCCAGTCTGGTTTGGTCACCTAAAATTTTAAACAGTTGTAATGGTTCCATGTGTACCTCTTTAATCTTTTTTTTAAATTACCTCTAAAAAACACATGCGTCAAATCGAATATGTTTCCCATAAACTATTATTGTAACCGCCAGTATTTAGAACCATTAGCATGCACATAAAGGTGCATTCCTTCACCGTCAGTTAGTTTGTATCCTTTATCGGCAGGCTTTGCCGTTCTTACCTTCACATCTGTTAGTGCCGTATAGGAACTCCCATGAGTTTGTGTTGGTATAAGAATTCATTGAACCTGTATGTACCAACGCATATGCCAACAAATATTACTTGATTTAGGTTGATATAGGTGGATGTCAGTTGAACGAAGAAAAGTTAAAATCAGCTAATTAACTGAATTTCAGACATAAAAAAAGACATCGGTTGATGTCCATTGACTTCGGAATGGTACGCCCTACAGGATTCGAACCTGTGACCTACGGCTTAGAAGGCCGTTGCTCTATCCAGCTGAGCTAAGGGCGCGCTGAGGAAAAAAACAGCGGGTTAACTGCTTGATGCACCGTGGATTATACGGCTGCGACGCGGCGAGTCAATCAGAAAATCAGTTATCTTCGGCAGTTACTTTCTGACACCTTAATAAAACATAACTGACAGACGGAAAATGTTCTGACAGAATAGTGCCCATCTTTTATCTGTTTTATGGATTTTTACACGATGTCAGCAAAAATTATAGACGGGAAAACGATTGCGTCGACCATACGTGCCGAAGTTGCCGCAAAAGTTCAGCAACGGATTGCCAGCGGAAAACGGGCTCCCGGTCTTGCCGTTATCCTGGTCGGTGAGAACCCCGCGTCGCAGATTTATGTCGCCAGCAAACGCCGTTCATGTGAAGAAGTCGGATTTATTTCACGCTCTTATGACCTCCCCGATACCACCAGCGAAGCCGAACTCCTCCATCTCATTGATGAACTGAATAATGATAATACTATCGACGGGATCCTCGTTCAGCTTCCGCTGCCTGCCGGCATTGATAATGTCAAAGTGATTGAACGCATTCATCCTGATAAAGACGTCGACGGTTTTCATCCTTATAATATCGGCCGCCTGTGTCAGCGTGCGCCGAATCTGCGCCCGTGCACACCGCGCGGTATTGTGACACTGCTTGAGCGCTGCAATATCAATACATTTGGTCTGAATGCCGTGATTATCGGCGCATCCAATATTGTCGGCCGCCCGATGAGCCTGGAGCTGCTGCTGGCCGGTTGCACCACAACTGTCACTCACCGCTTTACCACCAATCTGCGTCACCATGTTGAACACGCGGATTTGCTGATTGTGGCGGTCGGGAAACCGAATTTTATTCCGGGTGAGTGGATCAAACCCGGCGCAATTGTGATTGATGTGGGCATTAACCGTCTGGAAAACGGCAAAGTGGTCGGCGATGTGAATTTTGCCGAAGCCGCTGAACGTGCGGAGTGGATAACCCCGGTGCCGGGCGGTGTCGGGCCGATGACGGTCGCCACACTGATTCAGAATACATTACAGGCCTGCGAAGAATTTCACGATAAGGACGAGTAACAATGGATATTTTTAATCTTGACGGCCATCCGCATGTTGAGCTGTGCGACCTGCTCAAAATTCAGGGCTGGGCCGACAGCGGTGCCGCCGCCAAACAATTTATCGCTGATGGTCAGGTGACTGTTGACGGTGAAACGGAAACCCGCAAGCGCTGCAAAATCACCGCCGGTAAAGTGGTGGAATTTGCCGGTGAGCAGGTAAAGGTGGCTGAATAATCGTAATCTGCGAATAAACCAGAGCACTGCCTCTGGTTTTTTTATCCGTATAATAAGAGCCGCAAAAAATGAAAACACAAAAATTTCAGCCTGTGCAGATTGCCCTGCACTGGTTTATTTTCCTGCTTGTGATTGTCGTTTATATCAGCGCCCTGTTACGGGACAATGCTGACGAACCACTGAGAAGTATTTTGGCCGGGCTGCATTACAGTTGCGGTATCGCTGTCGGTATACTGATGATTGTCCGGCTGGCCGTCAGAATAAAGCACCGCGCACCGGCTATTATTCCTAAACCGTCACCGATGATAACCGGTTTATCCCATCTGGTGCACCTGATAATCTTTGTGATATTCATTCTGCTACCGGTGCTTGGTTTCAGTATTAAATATCTGAACGGTTATGACTGGTCAGTATTCGGTATCCCGATGCCGGTCTCCGCCGCACCGGACGAAGATCTCGCGTACAGCATACAGAATATTCATGAGATCATTGCCAATACCGGTTATTTTATTATCGGCCTGCATGCCGCCGCCGCACTGGCACATCACTATTTCTGGAAAGATAATACCCTGCTGCGCATGATGCCGCGTAAACGGGACTGATTATCCGCCGCTGAATAACAAAACGCTCGGCAATCATTCCGGGCGTTTTTAATACGGAAAATGGTATTTATATCAGTTGTTAACGGTATTTCTTGTGGTATTCACCACGGGTGGCTTTAAATTGTTCAGCCATGGCTTTCGCTTCCGGAATTTTACCTTCTTCCGTCAGCTTCAGTGCTTCATCAATTTGTCCGGTCAGAACATCATAACCGTGATGGTAATCCTTCACTTCTGCGCTGTCCGCCGCTTTACCTTTCAGTTTGGCCGGTAATTCTTCTCTGGCACTCTGTGCCGCAGCACGCATGTCGGTCAGTGCAGTTTTCAGCGCTGCCGCGTCATCTGTTTTTTCAACAATCTGCAGATTCGCGTTCAGCGTTTTCATATTATCTGACAGTCCGGCGGCAGATGCCGTCATTGCGCCGAATGCACAGACAGATGCCACCAGCATAGCTAACATATTTTTACTCATCAGATGCTTCCTTTATTTTTAATATAAAAGTACGACAAAGACATCACACAATAAAGCAGGTGCTGTAACAGAATAGCGGATAACCGGCGGTTATGCCTGCCCGGTAAAAATAAAATAATATAAAAAAACCCGGCAGTGAATAATGCCGGGCTTTTCAGTCAGAATGTAATAACGATTACTTACGGCGCCAGGTGGTACCCTGCGGGCCATCTTCCAGCACAATACCCATGTCGGTTAAAGCATCACGGGCCGCATCGGCCAGCGCCCACTCTTTTGACGCGCGGGCATCATTGCGCTGTTTGATCAGTGCTTCGATTTTCGCTGCATCCTCATCACTTTCACTCTGCGCACCGCTTTGCAGGAACTGCTCCGGATCCTGAGTCAGCAGCCCCAGCACACCGGCCAGCTGGCGCAGTTGTGCTGCCAGGCCGTTTGCTGCAGTCATATCTTCCTGTTTCAGACGGTTCAGTTCACGCGCCATATCAAACAGCACAGAGTAAGCTTCCGGCGTGTTAAAATCATCATCCATCGCATCGCGGAAACGATTTGCGAATTCCTCATTCACCACGACCGCCGCATCTTTATCTGTGCCGCGCAGTGCGGTATAGAAACGCTCCAGAGCAGTACGCGCCTGTTTCAGGTTCTCTTCTGTGTAGTTGAGCTGGCTGCGGTAATGTGCGGACAGCAGGAAGTAACGCACCGTTTCCGGGTCGTAATAGCCCAGCACATCACGGATGGTGAAGAAGTTATTGAGGGATTTTGACATCTTCTCTTTATCAACCATCACCATACCGGAGTGCATCCAGTAATTGACATACGGGCCGTCGTGGGCACAGGTGGACTGCGCTATTTCGTTTTCATGGTGCGGGAACATCAGGTCAGAACCGCCGCCGTGAATATCAAAATGTGTGCCCAGCTGTTTGCTGTTCATCGCGGAACATTCGATATGCCAGCCAGGACGGCCTGCGCCCCACGGGGATTCCCATGACGGCTCACCCGGTTTGGACATTTTCCACAGCACGAAATCCATCGGGTTGCGTTTCACATCCGCCACCTCGACACGGGCACCGGCCTGGAGCTGCTCCAGATCCTGACGTGACAGCAGGCCGTATTCCGGGTCACTGCTGATATCAAACATCACATCCCCGTTGTCCGCCACATAGGCATGACCGCGATCGAGCAGTAACTGCGTGATCTCAATAATCTCTTTGATGTGATGTGTGGCACGCGGCTCTGAATCCGGGCGCATCAGGTTCATGGCATCGAAATCGCGGTGCATCTCCGCCACCATGCGATCCACCAGCTGATCACAGGTTTCGTTATTTTCATTCGCCCGTCTGATAATTTTGTCGTCCACATCCGTGATGTTGCGGATATAGTTTACATCATACCCGGCGTGACGCAGATAGCGCACAATGGTGTCAAACGCGACAAATGTCCGCCCGTGTCCGATATGACACAGGTCGTAAACAGTGATACCACACACGTACATCCCGATTTTACCGGGGTTAATGGGCTTAAATTCCTCTTTTTGTCTTGATAAGGTGTTATAAATTTTCAGCATAGGACTATTCCATTAAAAGTCTGTACGTGTTGATGGTGACTTCTGTTAATTAATTGATAATAAATACTTTATTTTTTATATCTGCCTGCGGGGATCATAATCTGAGACAGGTCAGGTTATTGAAACGCGAATACCCTGCAAATGCAAGAAAGACCCTGTAAAACCCGGTGATTATAACAAATACTGACGCAGATTAGTGAGTATGATATAACACACCCCGGAGATAAAAACGGCAGATTATTGCCTTTATAATATAAGCAGCAGGAAATTATTATGGTAACTTTTCATACAAATCATGGTGATATCGTCATTAAGACGTTCGCGGACAAAGCACCGGAAACGGTCGCAAACTTCCTGAAATATTGTGAAGACGGTTTCTACAATAACACCATTTTCCATCGTGTTATCAATGATTTCATGGTCCAGGGCGGCGGTTTTGAACCGGGCATGAAGCAGAAACCGACTCTCGGTATGATCAAAAACGAAGCCAACAACGGTCTGAAAAACAACCGCGGCACCCTGGCGATGGCCCGTACCAACGATCCGCATTCCGCCACTGCACAGTTTTTCATCAACGTGGTTGACAACGACTACCTGAACTTCCGTTCAGAAACACCAAGTGGCTGGGGCTACTGCGTGTTTGCTGAAGTGGTTGAAGGTATGGATGTTGTGGATAAAATCAAAGCGGTCAAAACCGGCAACAGCGGTATGCACCAGGATGTGCCGCGCGAAGATGTGATCATCGAAAGCGTGACTGTTTCTGAGTAAGTATGACCACGCTTATTATTGCAGATTTGCATTTAAATGAGCAGGAGCCGGCGATCACCGCCGGCTTTCTTCGTTTCCTGCGGGAACAGGCTGTTCACGCATCACAGCTCTATATCCTCGGTGATTTTTTTGATTACTGGATTGGTGATGATGACCCGAACCCGCTGCATAAAACCGTGGCTGATGCACTGAAATCCCTCAGTGACAGCGGCGTGAAGATCTTCTTTATCTGCGGCAACCGTGATTTCCTGCTGGGTGAGCGCTATGCCCGTCAGTGCGGCATGACCCTGCTGCCGGATACACAGGTGATTGAAGCCGAAGGGCATCAGATCCTGATCCTGCACGGCGATACCCTCTGCACGGATGATACGGACTACCAGCATTATCGCCAGCGTGTTCACACTCCGTGGATCCAGCGCCTGTTTCTGTGGCTGCCATTGTCGCTGCGCCTGAAAATCGCGAAGAAAATGCGCGCGGGCAGTCAGTCTGCCAATCAGCGCAAAAGCGAAGCGATTATGGATGTGAATCAGAACGAGGTGATGAAGGCATTCCGTCAGTACCGGACCCGCTGGATGATCCACGGCCACACTCACCGTCCTGCGGTGCATGATGTCTCCGCTGACGGCGAAACGCACTTTCGCGGTGTCCTCGGCGCGTGGCACTCACAGGGTTCTGCCTTTAAAATCACCCCGGACAGCATTTCACTGATCTTCTTTCCGTTCTGAGCCGTTATCTCCCCGTATTTGTGAAAAATCCGTGACGCAAACGTTTTCCTTCGTGATTTACCGTGATATTATGCCCGTCTTCTTAACCGGCCAACGGCCGGACGTCTGTCAATTTTCGTGACGCGGGATGTACAGGAGCACCGAAAACATGAACGCCGCCTCTTCGCAACAACACTCACCGGCAGCCAAAGTGGCTATTGTTATGGGATCCAAAAGTGACTGGAGCACCATGGAACACGCCGCAGCGATCCTCGATATGCTTCAGGTGCCTTATCACACAGAAGTGGTTTCCGCGCACCGCACGCCGGACAAACTGTTTTCCTTTGCTGAAACCGCAAAACAGAACGGGTTTGATGTGATCATTGCCGGTGCCGGTGGTGCCGCGCATCTGCCGGGGATGCTGGCGGCGAAAACCCTCGTTCCGGTACTGGGTGTGCCGGTGCAGAGTGCCGCGCTCAGCGGTGTCGACAGTCTCTATTCCATTGTGCAGATGCCGAAAGGCATTCCGGTCGGTACGCTGGCCATCGGCAAAGCCGGTGCCGCCAATGCCGCCCTGCTCGCCGCACAGATCCTCGCCCTGCATGATGAGGCGCTGCTTACCCGCCTGACAGCATGGCGTAATGCACAGACCGATGATGTCCTCAGCCACCCGGATCCGCGGGAGGCCAACTGATGAAACCGGTGTGTGTTCTGGGAAACGGCCAGTTGGGCCGGATGCTGCGCCAGGCCGGTGAGCCGCTGGGGATTTCGGTTTATCCGGTCGGGTTAGATGCCGAGCCGGAAGCCGTCCCTTATCAGCACAGCGTGATCACCGCTGAAATTGAGCAGTGGCCGCAGACCGCGCTGACACAGGTGCTGGAGCAGCACCCTGCCTTTATCAACCGCGATATTTTTCCGCGCCTGGCCGACCGCCTGCCGCAAAAAACGCTAATGGACGATCTGCATCTCGCCACCTCACCGTGGCAGCCGCTCTCCTCTCCGGATGAATGGCCGGACATTTTTGCCCGTCTCGGGGACTTTATCATCGTCAAACGCCGTACCGGCGGTTATGACGGACGTGGTCAGTGGCGGGTGCGTCCCGGTGATGAAGCTGCTCTGCCGCCGGAGATTTACGGCGAATGTATTGCCGAGAAAGGCATTCTGTTTTCCGGTGAAGTGTCGCTGGTCGGTGCCCGTAACCGCGCCGGGGAATGTGTGTTTTACCCGCTGACCCGTAACCATCACGAAGAGGGCATTCTGCGTATGAGCGTGGCCTTCCCGCAGACACAAAACCCGCTTCAGACACAGGCTGAGCAGATGCTGGGGGCGATCCTCACTGAGCTGGATTATACCGGTGTGATGGCTATGGAGTGTTTTGTCACAGAGGACGGCCTGCTGATCAACGAACTGGCACCGCGAGTGCATAACAGCGGCCACTGGACACAAAACGGTGCGTCTGTCAGCCAGTTTGAGCTGCATCTGCGGGCGATTCTGGATCTGCCGCTGCCGCAGCCGGTTGTCACCGCCCCGGCGGTCATGGTGAATATTATCGGCACAGAACTGAATACACAGTGGCTGGCACAGCCGCTGGCGCATCTGCACTGGTATGACAAAGAAGTGCGCCCGGCGCGTAAGGTCGGTCACATTAACCTGACTCATCCCGATCCGGCACAGCTTATCGTGGCACTCAGCGGGCTGGCACAGGATTTACCGCCGGAATATCAATCCTCTGCGGACTGGGCAAAAACAATATTAAGCTGGTAGTCGGCACGGTTTCCGGCGACAATAGCCCCATTCTGATGCCCGGTGTTCAGCCGGGCATTTTGCTTTTTACGCCGTATCCGGAGCCGGGATGTTTTCGTCAGATCGCCGCTTAGGTCCTGTTTATCAATGGACTATACTCACCCTGCTGGGGCTGGTTTATTTCCTCACCACTGCCACCACCTTTACCTCATTAGGCGTGGTCTTACCCGGCATGCTCAGAGAGCTGAACTGGAGCTGGACAGACGCCGGTTTCGGATTCACCCTGCTCGGGCTGACCTGCGGGCTATCCAGCTTTCTGCCAAGTCTTCTCATCCGTAAAACCAATGTTCGCCTGACGCTGCTGGCCGGGCTGCTGCTGTTTCTGGCCGGGTTTTACAGCCTGTACACCACACAGTCAATTCAGCGCTATTTTATCGGCACCGCCTTTCTCGGGATTGGTTTTACCTTTATGGCTACTGTTCCCGGCACTTATGTAATTTCGCGGCTGTTCAGCCGTCAGTCGCTGGCGTTTGGTTTTTACTTTACTCTTGGCGGGCTGGGCGGTGTGGTCGGGCCGTGGATCTATTTTCTCGCCGCGCATGTGTTCGGCTCCTGGCGGATCCACTGGCTGATCTCCGCCCTGACGCTGGCCGTTGTCACTCTGATCACCCTGCTGGTGATGCGGGAAGGCCGCCGTGAGATCACTCACGCCCGTGCCGTGATGTGGCAGCAGAAAAAACAGAGTTCCCGTATCTACCGCAGTCAGGCGCGCTGGAGCGCCCGTCAGGCGCTGAGAACCTGGCAGTTTTATGTCATCGCCGCCTCTTATACCGCGTTTTTATGGTGCGGATTCACCGTAAACAGCTTTGCCGTGCCGCATATTATGGATAAGGGGTTCAGTGAAACCGTTGCCGCCACACTGCTCAGTACTATGGCCTTTATTAACGCCTTTTCCCGTCTGGCGGGCGGCGCTATCGGAGAGTGGCTGGAGCCGAAAAAACTGCTGATTATCAGCCTCGCCACTATCACATTCGGTGTGCTGACACTGAGTATCGCGACCAGCTGGCCGCTGCTGATCCTGTTTACCGTACTGGTGGGGATTGGTTACGGCATGACATTCCTGGCCTCCAGCGTGCTGCTGGCAAACTATTTCGGCCGTGGTCCGTATCTGGAGCTGTTCTCTGTGGTGAACCTGATTTCCACCTTTGCCTGTCTGGCACCATTCTTTGCCGGTGCCGTCAAGGATTACAGCGGCAGCTTTACCCCTGCGTTTCTGCTGATTGCCCTGCCGGTGATTGTGATTCTGGCGGCCACATTCTTTATGCGGCCACCACAACACAAACCGGTCAGAGCATACACATCGTCGCCGGACTAACTCTGCAGGCGGCGGTATTGCTGAGAATCCCCGAGCAGGCGGATCCCCAGCACACTGCCGCAGAGTGACAGCAGAAAACCACCGGCCAGCGGCAGCCCGACCCACAGCGGCCACTGCGGCTGCCACGGAAAATCAAACACGCGGGTCTGCAACAGCCACAGGGCTGTCTCCGCTCCGAGCGCCGCGACCACTCCGGCCATCGCGCCCAGCAAGGCAAACTCACTCCACAGCGTGCGCCGCAACAGGCGTTTACCGGCCCCGAGCGTGCGGTATACCACCAGCTCGGTCCGGCGCTGGTTCATCCCCACCTGGATCTGTGCCAGTAATAACAGCACGCCGCAAATCAGCACCAGTACCACCATCGCTTCCAGCGCACGGCTGACCTGCGCGAGAATGGTCTGGATCTGTTTCAGCATCGAGCCGGTATCAAAAATACTGATGGACGGATACTTGCGGTTCATCTGGGTGATTAACCCGTCATTACCGTCATAGTGAAAGCTGGTCAGCCACATGGCGCTCTGGTTTTCCAGCGAGGCGTGATTAAAGATGAAGAAGAAATTAGGCCGCATACTTTCCCAGTCCACCTGCCGCACACTGCTGACAGTCACGGTAAACGGCCGGGTATCACCGGTAAAGGTCAGGGTATCCCCGACTTTCAGCCCGAGTTCTTTGACCACTTCCATCTCAATGGAGACTTCCCCGGGTTTCGGCGGCCAGGTGCCGTCCACCAGTTCATTGAGCGGCGGCAGCGATTCCAGCCAGGTGAGGCTCAGTTCGCGGCGGACCGTGTTGTTGCCCGGATCACGCGCATCCGCCCATGCCAGCGCAGTTTCGCCGTTAATGCCGGACAGCCGCGCCAGCACCACCGGGTAATATTCCGACGGTGTCACGTTGTGTGACGCCAGCAACTGATTGACCGGCGTTATTTGTTCTTCCGTCATATTCACGAGAAAATAGTTCGGCGTGTCCGGCGGCAGTTGCTGCTGCCAGCGCCCGATCAGATCACCGCGGATCATCACCAGCAATCCCAGCAGCATAAAGGAGAGCGCGAACGCCCCGGTCTGTACCAGTGTCTGGCCGGGCTGGTGCAGCAGACGGCGGACAGCCAGGCGCAGACTCAGCGCACGGAACGGGATTTTTGCCAGCAGCCATAATCCGCCGTAACCGGCCACCGCCAGCAGTGCGGCGATCAATACCACCCCGGCCAGCACCGCCCAGAGCAGAAACGAGGCATTGGTCAGCACCGCCAGCCCGCCTGCCACAATCAGCACCGCCAGCGGCAGATACCAGCGCAGCGGCCAGACCGGCGCCACCACATCATCACGCAGTACGCGGGTCGGTTGTGTCAGCATCAGCTGGCGGTAAGGCCGTGCGCCCACCAGCAACGTGATGGCAAGCAGTGTCAGCAGTGCCCATGCCCACGGCCATAATCCCGGATCCGGCAGCGCCTTCGGCAGCAGCGGTGCCAGCAGGCTCATCAGGATTGCATCAAAAATCAGTCCCAGCAGAGATCCGGCAACCATTGCTGCCGCCATCAGCACCGCCCACTGGCCGACCACCCAGTAACGCAGCTCGCGCCGCCCGGCTCCGAGTGTTTTCAGTACGGCAATCAGGGTGTGACGGCTGCGGCAGTAATGCGACATAGCAACCGCCACTGCGGCGATCGCCAGCAACAATGTCAGCAGCGCAGAGAGCACCAGGAACTGCTGAGCGCGATCGATCGACTTCGCCAGCGCCCCGCCTTCCTGTTTCAGGGTGACCCAGCGCTGGTCAATCCGCAGCGCATCTTCATACTGCTGTTTAAACACCGCCACCGCATCCGGCGCACCGGCAAACATATCGCGGTAGGTCAGGCGGCTGCCCGGCTGTACGGCACCGGTGGCTTCCACATCCTGTAAATTGATCAGTACACGGGGCGCCATCTGAAACGGGTTAAAACCGCTGTCCGGCTCCTGAATAAGAAAACCGGCGATTTTCAGATCGGTATCCCCCACTTCCAGCATCTGTCCCGGTTTTACCGAGAGCAGCTCTGCCAGACGCGGCGCGATCAAAATCTCTCCCCGGGCCGGTTTCAGGCCGGGCGGGTCGGTTTCCAGCTCGCCGTACAGCGGATAAGCGTCATCCGCCGCTTTGACATACACCAGTTGCGGCACATCATTGGCAAATACCATGGTGTTGAAACTCATCTGCTGACTGAGCGCCAGGCCGCTTTCCTGTGCCTTTTTCAGCCAGGTTTCATCCGCCGGATACGAGCCGCGCAGTACCAGATCACCGGCCAGATAGTCACGGCTCTGATAGTTCACACTTTGATTAATACGATCACCGGCACGTCCCAGTGCCAGCACACAGGCCACCGCCAGGGTCAGTGACAGCCAGACCACCAGCAGAGACGGCGTACGCCACTCCCGCCAGAACCAGCGCCAGATCATGCCAGTTCCTCCAGCTTACCGTCCGACAGTTTCAGCCGCCGCTGACAGCGGGCAGCGAGGGTCAGATCATGCGTGACCAGAATCAGGGTGGTGCCGTAGTCGCGATTGAGCGAAAACAGCAAATCGGCAATTTTGTCGCCGGTGCGGCGGTCGAGGTTGCCGGTCGGCTCATCGGCAAACAGAATTTTCGGCCGGGTCGAGAATGCACGGGCGATGGCCACGCGCTGTTGTTCCCCGCCGGAAAGCTGGGCAGGCATATGTTTCAGGCGTTTTTCCAGCCCTAGCTGGATCAGCAGCTGCTCTGCATTCTCCCGGCTGACGGATTCGGACTCACCGCGCAGCAGCGCAGGCAGCTGGACATTCTCCAGGGCATTAAGGGTCGGGATCAGCATAAAGGACTGAAACACAAAACCGACATCCCGCGCCCGCAGTTTTGCCCGCGCTTCCTCATCCAGCTGCGGCAGTGACTGCCCGAGCAGTTTCACCTCACCGGAGGTCGCGTCATCCAGACCGGCGATAATGCCGAGCAGGGTTGATTTTCCGGATCCGGATTCCCCCACCAGCGCGATTGTTTCTTCAGGCTCGACAACCAACCCGGCACCCTGCAATATAGTGATCTCATTTTCACCCTGACCGACGCGCTTAATAAGATGATCAATTTCAAGAATAGGCTCCGCTGCCATCTCTGTTTCCTTTTTCTGCTGCTGTTCAGCGGGAATTTGTATGCCGCCGGAACATTACTGATACTGGGGGACAGCCTGAGTGCCGGTTACCGCCTTCCGGCCGGAGAGGCGTGGGCGGCACAGCTGGGACAACGCTGGCAACAGGCCGGTAACGGTATCACACTGATAAACGGCAGTATCAGCGGAAATACGGCGGCTCAGGGACTTGCCCGTCTGCCCGCACTGCTGGAGCAGCACCGGCCGCAATGGGTACTGATTGAACTGGGTGCCAACGACGGCCTGCGCGGTCTGCCGCTGACACAAACCCGCACTGACCTTCAGGCTGCGATTGATGCAGTGAAGGCCGCCGGGGCGAAACCGCTGCTGATGCAGATCCGCATTCCGCCGAATTACGGCAAACGCTATACCGAGCGGTTCTCGGCGCTCTATCCGGCGCTGGCACAGGAAAATGCCGTTCCGCTGATCCCGTTTTATATGGAAGCGGTCGTCACCAATCCGCAGTGGATTCAGGATGACGGCATACACCCGAACGCGGCAGCACAGCCTTATGTGACTGACTGGATGGATAAAACACTGCTGCCTTACTTACAGTAACGGGTGTCAGACTATCCTAAATGATTTATCCATAATTTATAAGCAGTTAAGCAGGTAAAGAAATGCAAAAAGCAGTTTTGATCACCGGCAGCTCCAGCGGTATCGGGCTATGCGCGGCTAAAACACTGAAACAGCGGGGCTACCGTGTGCTGGCCGCCTGCCGCAAACCGGCAGATCTGGCTGAAATGGCGCGCCTCGGGTTTGAGCCGGTGGAGCTGGATCTGGACTGCCCGCAGAGTGTTGCCCGTGCCGCAGAGCAGGTGCTGGCACTGACAGATAACCGCCTGTACGGCCTGTTCAATAATGCCGGTTTTGGTCTGTACGGCCCGCTGGACACCGTCAGCCGTGAAGATCTGGAAAAACAGTTTTCCGCCAATCTGTTCGGCACACACCAGTTGACCACCCTGCTGCTGCCCGCTATGAAACAGGCCGGTGAAGGCCGGATCATCCAGACCAGCTCGGTAATGGGGCTGATTTCCACGCCCGGGCGCGGTGCCTATGCCGCCAGCAAATACGCGCTGGAAGCCTGGTCTGATGCCCTGCGGATGGAACTGTCCGGCAGCGGGATCCGCGTCAGCCTGATTGAACCGGGGCCGATCACTACCCGCTTTACCGAAAATGTCACACAAACGATGCAGGATAAACCGGTAAAAAATCCGGGAATTGCCAGCCTGTTTACCGGTAAACCGGAGGATGTGGTGAAAAAAGTCATCCACGCCCTGGAGCACCCGCACCCGAAAATACGCTATCCTGTTACGGGTCTTACCGTAATAGTGATGTGGCTCAGACGCCTGCTGCCGCTGTGGCTGATGGATAAAATACTGAACAAAAAATCCGCCGCCGCTTGAAATGCCGCGCTGCGCCCAGATGTTAATAGAAAGTCCGCCAATTTATTAAGAGAATGAATATGTTATCAAACGCACATATCACAGACGTTAACGAAACCAATTTACGCCAGGTTATTGAATCTTCAATGCAGGTGCCGGTGGTCTTTTTCTTCCATTCCGCACAGTCCCCGCAGTGTCAGGAACTGGGCGCCATTCTGGAAAAAGTGGCGGCTGACTATGCCGGGATGATGATCCTCGCCAGAGTGAACTGCGATACCGAGCAGATGATCGCCTCACAGTTCGGCCTGCGTGCGGTGCCGACCACCTATCTGTTCCATCAGGGGCAGCCGGTCGACGGTTTTGAGGGGCCACAGAATGAAGAGACTGTCCGTAATTTCCTGGCCAAATTCCTGCCGTCCGAATCTGAAATCAAAACCGGTCAGGCCATTGAACTGATTGAAGCCGGCGATTTTCAGGCTGCTCTGCCGCTGCTGCGTGAAGCACACCAGGCTGAGAGTAATAACAGCGAAATCACCCTGCTGCTGGCACAGACACTGATGGAAGTGAAGCTGTCAGAAGAAGCTGAAAAAGTATTGAAGTCCGTCCCGATTCAGGATCAGGATACGCGCTATCATGGTCTCTTATCTCAAATTGAGTTACAAAAGCAGGCCGCAGACACCCCGGAAATCCAGGAACTGCAAAATACCTTTGCGGCGGATCCGGAGAATGCAGAGCTCGCGGTACAGCTGGCACTGAAACTGCATGAAGTGCACCGCAATGATGAAGCACTGGCCCTGTTATTCAGCTTCCTGAAGAAGGATCTGGCGGCTGCGGAAGGTCAGGTGCGCAAAACCATGATGGATATTATGGCGGCAATGGGAACCGCAGACAGTACTGCCGCATCTTATCGACGTAAGCTATACTCGTTACTGTACTAATTAATTGCCTTACTGAATTATTTAACCCACTCATTACTGATAAGGATTTTGGCTCATGGATTTGTTCTCACTGGGTTTTGTCCCGATTATTATTCTCATCGCCGTCATTATTGTGGCAACCGGTGTTAAAACTGTACCGCAGGGCTTTCAGTGGACTGTTGAGCGTTTTGGCCGCTATACCCGGACACTGCAACCGGGTCTGCATATTATTGTGCCGTTTATTGACCGTGTCGGCCGTAAAATCAATATGATGGAACAGGTTCTCGATATTCCGTCACAGGAAGTTATCTCCCGCGATAACGCCAACGTCACCATCGATGCCGTCTGCTTCATTCAGGTGGTGGATCCGGTGCGTGCCGCGTATGAGGTCAGCAACCTGGATCTGGCTATCATCAACCTGACCATGACCAACATCCGTACCGTGCTGGGTTCGATGGAGCTGGATGAAATTTTATCCCAGCGTGACTCCATCAACTCCCGCCTGCTGCACATTGTGGATGAGGCTACCAACCCGTGGGGGATTAAAATCACCCGTATCGAAATCCGCGACGTGCGTCCGCCGAAAGAACTGATCTCCGCGATGAACGCGCAGATGAAAGCGGAACGTACCAAACGTGCGGACATTCTTGAAGCGGAAGGTATACGTCAGGCCGCCATTCTGAAAGCAGAAGGTGAAAAACAGTCTCAGATCCTGAAAGCAGAAGGTCTGCGTCAGTCCGCCTTCCTGGAAGCGGAAGCCCGTGAACGTGCGGCAGAGGCGGAAGCCCGCGCCACACAGATGGTATCTGATGCTATCGCTGACGGTAATATGCAGGCTATTAACTACTTCGTGGCACAGAAATATACCGATGCACTGACCAAAATCGGTGCGGCGGAAAACAGCAAAGTCATTATGATGCCGCTGGAAGCAAGCAACCTGATGGGCGCTATCGGCGGTGTGGCTGAAATGTTCAATGTGTCAAAAGACACTAAAGGTCAGGGTAAATCCGCATGATTGAGATGATCGCATCACAGGCGGTCTGGTTCTGGCTCTGTTTCGGCGGCATCCTGCTGATTCTGGAGATGCTCGGTACCGGCGGTTATCTGCTCTGGAGTGGCGTGGCGGCACTGGTTGTCGCGCTTCTGGTGTGGATTATGCCGGGGCTCAGTCTCGAGTGGCAGGGTATTATCTTCGCGGTGATGACGGTGATCTGTGCGGTGTTGTGGCGTAATTTTCAGCGCCGCCGCCAGCGTAATGACAGCAGTTCGCCGAATCAGGTCAATCATAAGCTGATCGGCCTGCGTGCCGCACTGCTGGCAGAGACGGAAGACGGTTACAGCCGCATCCGTCTGGCAGACGGCAGCTGGCGTGTCTACAGCCAGTCGGCACTGCCTGCCGGTACGGAAGTGGAAGTGATTGCCGTTGACGGCATTACACTGACGGTCCGGGCTGTCAGCCGGTAACTGACCGGAAAGACCATCTCAAAACGGCCTCTGGTAACAGAGGCCGTTTTTTATGTACTCCCGCATCACGCGCCTTTAAAGCGGTAGCGTTCGTTCACGGAATTGGTCAAATCCTGCATAATAATATTGGTCAGTTTATCCGTGGTATTTAATGCATCCTGCATGACTTTATTCTGGAAGTCCTGTAACAGCTGTTTGGCTTTCGCCGGGTCTGTTTTATAAATACTCAGATACTCTTTTTCCATTGCCTGTTGTTCTTTGGCAAACTCAGCTTCCTGTTTGCTGTATTCCGCCTGCACAATTTTCGAATATTTATTAAAGTCGATCATCGCCAGTGTCTGTAATTTACGGAATTTCCAGTGTGCGGAGGCGTTATCCGCCTGCGGTGAACCGATGGTATAAGCTTCCACGTAGCTGTCCGGGCCGTAATATACCGGGACATAAACGGATAATGTCGGCATACCGAAGGCAATATAACGGACATTCCCGATTTCTTTCGGTAAATCTTTGCGTACCTGTAAAATATGGGAGTGCTGGGTTCTGAATACCGAGATTGGTCGTTTAGTGGTATCCGGATAGGTGGTTGCATACGGAGATGTACCGACATTTTCATAATGGTTGCGCAGTCCGGCTTTAATATCTTCCAGCCCCAGTTTTTTCGCCGGTTTTAAGAAGACAGGGAAATCATTGGATTTCACATCTTTAAAGTCAGTTTTAATTTCCGGGTTATACATTTTCTGCAGCACTAACACTCGCGGATAGTTGTAATAACCGTCACTTTTTGCGTCATCTTTGGTATAGGCTTTTTTGAAATTAAACTCACCGTCTTTTTTCGGATCATATAAGCCATTTTTCTCGGCAAAGGAAATCAGTGTCGGGGATGACAGGTAATTTTCTTTGTCATTCATATCAAATTTTTCCAGGCGGCCCTGGTTTGCGGTGACGTAATAGGTATTGGCCGGAATTTTCGCTGCCATCCACTGGTGGCCGCTGCCGGTTTCCAGATACCAGATCCCGTCTTTATCAATAAAGGCCACGCCGAAACCTTCACCGGCCCCTTTTTCCTCAATGATTTTCCCTAACCGCATCACCCCTTCTTTTGCGGAAGAGACATACGGTAATACCACATCCGGAATCGCATCTTCAATAATCCCGGTATCTTCAACATACGGGTCAATTTTTAATGAAGCTTCATTGGCGAAAATCGTTTCTGTGGCACTGATCCCGACACCGGCGTCATTAAAGCCGTTGGAACTGAAACGGAACTGACCTTTATCATTCCATTCCGGGATAGTGGTATAACGCATTGCCTTTTCCGGCAGGGTATAGGTGAATTTATTTAAGTTGGTTTTAAACTCAGTGTCTTTATTTACTTTTTCCTGATTCACCTGCAAAACTTTCGGGTTTGCCGGATTCATATCTTCATTGCGGGCAATATATTGCGCACCATCTGAAGACGCATTTTCACCGACAAAAATAGTGGTACACGCCGTTGCATCAGAAATCACCAGTGCAGCACCCACAGCAAGAGATAAAACACTACGTTTCATAGAGAACACCTTCCATTGAGTTATAAATTGCGCTTACGCTATCCATTACCAACTGAATTTTCTTTTACGCAGATCGCATAATGCAAAGTCAATCACTGAATTATTCGCAAAATATGGTGCATTTCACTAATTTGCGATTTAATCACGGATAAGTGTTTTGGTTAAAATTACGGATTATTTTTTCAGCGGGGAATTGATCGGAAACAAAAAAGAGAAACAGAGGTAATCTATTTTGCCTGAGGTAAAAATTAAAAAATTTTACTGTGAGATCCGAGGCGAGCCAATTTCAGACAGCGATCACCTTATTTTTTATAAATCAAAATCAAATCAGGATAGAGGTGGCAATCACGAAATGTACGCCAATTTCCTTTAAGCGGATGATCAGCGTATTTTTCAGGTATAGGGAGATCATTTACCAATATATTCAGGATGTTCTGTAGACTGTCATTTAACATCATACGGTAAATACCCTTAACTTCCCGTTTATAATCTTTTTTAAACTGAGATGAACGTTCAATCGTCCTTGCCATCCTGCAGATCCGCCATTAAATCTGAAATACTGTCAAATTTTTTGCCTTTCCCGCACTCCAACTCTTCTATTGCGGCCCGGGTACGTGCAGCATGACGATATTGTGTACTTTTCACACAAAATGGCATCGCTTTCTGTTCAACAATCTGAATCATCAACATTCTTATCGCGTCACTCACTGTTAAGCCCATCGATTCAAGCGTTTCAATCGCTTCTGCTTTCAGCTTCGGATCAATTTTTGCTCTGACATATTCCACTTTAGAGATAACCAGCCCTCAAAGCAGGTGAATAAACAGACGATAGTGTAGTCATACCGTAGTCGTTCCACAATCAGATTAAGTACAGCCGAACTGATAACCCTGATCATAACCACAGTTATATAAACAATTTTTAAACCACGCCGGATTGTCATATTAAAAAACGGCTCCGCAGGGAGCCGTTTTATCTTACTGAATAAACTAATAATTACTTCACTTTACTGTTCACACTGCTGTGATCATTAGTGACAGAAATACCGACCGGGGATTTTCCGTTTACAATTCCGTCCTTAACCGCGCTGACAGCCTGTCCGGCATTGAGCGGGAGTTCGCCGTGAATGCGGGTGCCGGTCTCTTTGACCGCCACAGAGCGCATTTCGGTGTTCCCGCCATCCGGCAGACCGTCCAGCACCGCGCCGGTCAGGATAGTGCTGCCGCCGGTACGCAGTTTGCCCTGTTCACGGGCGGTCAGACCGGATTGCTGTCCCACCTGTTCTGCGGAACGGGTTTCGAAGGACGCTTTAACATTGCCGTTCATCCCGGACGGGGATGTCAGGCCGGATTTCACCTTGTCCGCCACCGTACCAGCACCGGCTCCGGCATTTTCCCGTACAGAATCTGCCGCTTTATCCAGTCCGTTTTCCAGACCCGCTTTGATGTCATCTGCAAACTTCGGTGTACCGGCATTGGCCAGTTTTGAGGTGGTACTGCTGCCCTCATCATTGGTATGTGCCGCCGACAGATCCGCGTCAACTTTCAGAACAGATTCGGTGTTAGTCCGGCTTTCCACGATCAAATCACCGCCGACACGCCCGCTGATGGTATCCGCCGTCAGTTTTCCGCCCCGGATCTGCGTATCATTGCGGCTGTTCAGCGTGAGATTTCCGCTGTCAGCAAGGGCATTTTTCTGCGTTACCGTCTGCTGATTATCGATCCCGCCCTTCAGACCGGCACTGATATTATGCCGCGAACCGGTTTCCGGATTTTCTGTACTGCGCGAGGTGCCGATATTCAGGTTTCCGCCCGCATTCCAGTTGGCTTTGTCCGTGGTTTTCTGTGCCGATTCAATCACAATACCGCCGTCACGGGCGGTCAGCGCGGTATTTTGTGCATCAATCTGCGTACCTTTCAGATGCAGCGCATCATCCCGCATACCGTCCGCAGAAACAGAAACAGTACCGCCGCTGCGCAGGCTGCCGCCGCGCTGGTCAGTCACGTTTTCAGACTGTTTGCTGATACTGAAATCCGCACCGCCGCCGGGTTTGCTGCCGATCTCTGTTTTACCGCCATTAGCCTGAACACCACCGTGCCACTGATGGCCGGAGATGGTATTCGTGCTCTCCGCGCTGTCAAGCAGGGTGTTGTGTCCGCCTTTCACCGTCACATCCCCGCCACTGCTGACATTAGTACCGTTAGCGGTCAGGTCGTTTCCGGCCTGTAATACCACGCCGGTTTTGCCCTCAATCACGCCGGTTTTCGCCGTTGTGCCGCTTTCGTTGTACACCTCACGTCCGCCGCTGAGACCGCCACCGGCATTTTTCAGGTTGAGCGATTCCACATTTACCTTCGCCCCGGCATCATAGCCGCTGACGGTTTTGCTGTGGGTATCACCCGCCTGATCCAGCGTCAGATTATCACCGGCACGGACAGAAACGAGCCCTTCCTCACTGCGCAGTGTATCGCCCTGCAATGCCGCATCACGCCCCGCCTGCACAGAGATATCCCCTTTCGCTGACAGCGAACCGGTCACCGCTTTACTGCTGCTCTCAGTTGCCAGACGATGACCGCCGCTGCCTTCCGCGCTGATCGCAACATCCTGTCCGGTGGATGTTGCCACACGCAGACTTCCTTTGCCCTCAGTCACAGATTCCGACTGATGATGTGTATCCGCTGCCGCCGCAGACTGATAATCGCCGGTGCTGATCGCAATACCGCCGTTATCCGCCCGGTACTGTGTTCCTTCATCAAGAACACGATCCGTGGTGTTCACGGCAACCGATCCTGCATTAACAGAGGTGGTTTTTGCCTGTGTGTTTTCACTGATGGTCTGCCGGTTTTCCCCTTTACCGCTCAGGTCAACGCCGATATCCGGCAGTCCGGTGGCAGCGGTGCTGTCCGCCACCCCGGCAATATTGCCTTCCGCAATATTTTCACCGGCTTTGGCCAGCGGACGGGAGACTTTGCTGTAATCCAGCGAAACACCAAGGCTGCCTTCGCCGCCTTTACGGGTTTCCGTGGTGCGATCACTGTTGTGAGCCGCCCGGTGCGCCGAGTTTTGCGCAGTTTCCGTATAAGCGCCGCCCACCGTGTGTGATGCGCCTTCCTGCGAGAGCGTTTTACCGGCGGTCAGGGTGAGGTTACCCTGTACCTGTGTGCCGGAGGTGACCGCCTGATGCTGCTCCTGTGTCTTACCGGTTTCAGTATGACCGCCGCTCAGACCGCCGCCGAGTTTATCCATGCCGCCGGTCAGATAAATACCGCCGTGTGATTCCCCTTTCTGCTGTGTCCGGGTTTCACGGTTATCCGCTGCGTTCAGGGTGATATTTTCAGCGGAAAGCGCCGCATCCCCCTGCGTGGTGGTCAGAGAAGAGCCGGTAAGGGTGAGATCATTTCCGGCGGTGACAGAGACACTGCCGCCTTTGAGTTCACTGCCCTGCTGCGTGACAGAATCCTGCTTTTGCGTGTCGCGGGTATGGTTGATATCCAGACCGGCGCGGTACTGTTTGTCCTCATCCTCTTTGGCATAGCCGCTGATTTTGAGTGTGGTTTCTGTTTTGTCAGACTGTTTTTGTGCCTGTGCCGCACGGACATTGATATCACCAAGGGTATCAATTTTCAGTGTGCCCGCACTTTCAATCAGGCTTCCGGCGATGGTGATATCATTTTTCCCGGCCAGCCGCAGGTCAGCTTCTGATTTCAGCTCGCTGCGCTCAACGCGGGTATCTTCACTGTTTTCACGGAGGGTACTGCGGGTGATGTTAAACGCGCCGCCATCACGGTTATCAATGTGTTTCGCCGTCCGGCTGATGCCGTTTTCAATCACCAGCGCGCCCTGTCCGGTCTGCACCAGACTGTCCTGTGTGCCTTTTACCTTGCTGCCGGTAACAGTGACGCCGTTACCGCCGGAAAGCCAGAGCTTACCGCCTGCGGTAATGTCAGAGCCGTGCGCCGTCTCTTCCGTGGTGGCCCGGTTTTCACGGGAGCCGCCGCCGATACCGCCCCAGGAGGTGATATTCTCCGTATGCCCCTGATGCTGTGTCGTCGTTTGCGTACCGATGGTGAGATTATTACCGGTGTTGATGATCAGATCCTGTCCGGCGTGTACCTGTACCGCCTGAGCCCGGATGTCATGACCGGCATTCAGTCCCAGATTGCCGCCTGCGGTCAGTTCCGTTTTCACCAGTTGCTCTTTTGACGTGACATCGCCGTGTGTGCCGCTGAGCAGTTTTGCCGTCTCATTGCGTTTATTGCCGGACACCGTCTGAGTGCGGGAGTCAGTCATGCTCTCCAGCCGGATATCCCCTTTGGCATCCGCACTGAGATGCGATCCGGCCGCCAGTGTTGCCCCTTTCAGGGTAATATCACCGGTTTTGGCTGCCAGACGGATATCACCGTCAGCACGGAGGTTGCTGGTTTCCTGCCGGATGCTTTCATCTTTGCGGGTTTCATTATTTTCCCACGACATCTTCCACTGATTTGTGGTACGGGTGTCTGACTGTGCAACCTGGTCGCTGTCGAGCGTGATGGAGCCGGCATGAACGGCGATCTCCAGCCCGTGCAGATCAGTGCCGGTCAGCCGGGCTTCCTGCTGCGCCACCAGTGTGATGTTTTTGCCGTCCAGTGAGGTGCGGCTGTAGCGCTCCTGCCTGGTTTCGCCGGTGACGGATTGCCCGCTGCGTTTGTCTTCTGTCCGCTGATGTTCGTTGCGCAGCTGTCCTTCGGTACGCAGCGTATCACCGCTCAGGCGGATATCCCCGCCGGTGACCTGTGCGCCGGTGAGTGTCAGAGCGCCCTGAGACTGAGCATCGAAACCATTCACAGCATCAATATTACCGGCCAGTTTCACACCGCTGCCCTGTGCGGTATTCACCAGACGGATTTTACCGGCACGCATGCCGCCCAGATAATAGCTGTCCAGCGGAACCGCATTTTTCCCGGCGGAAATAGTCTGCATATCAGCGGAAACGGTATTGTTCCCGGTGATCACATTCAGTGCCGCCGCGCGGATCTCCCCGTCGGCATTAATCGCAGGCGCAACCAGATCCAGCACTTTACCGGTCGTGATCCCGTTATTTCCGATCGTCAGTGAACTGGTGTTATCCAGCGTACTGTATGCACTGATCATTCCGTTCTCAATCAGCGGATTACCCACGATCAGCCCGGCATTATTGGTGTTGATAAAACCACAGCCCTGACAGCTGATCCCGTTCGGGTTGGCGAGAATCAGATCCGCCGCCATGCCGAACACTTCCTGCTGACCCAGCAGCAGAGAGGGGTTACGGCTGACCACTTCATTGAGGATCACCCCGGCGGCCTGCCCGTTCAGGTTTTTGTTGGCCTCCAGCATACCCGCCAGCTGCGACTGACCGGAGGTCATGCTGTTATTAAAGACCGCGCCCCGGTTATCCACATTAAAATCAAGATACTGGTTATGAGACAACCCGTTACTGTTCGGTGCTGTAATATTGACAATATCCGTTCCGTTTACCTGAGAAACTCCGGGGCCGTCCGGGCCGCCGTCCGCCACAATCCCTGCGGCGGCGCTGTTCAGCGTGACGAAGGCCAGCGCCATCCACGCGGCCACCTTACCTGACGAAGATAGTTTAAAGCGTTCTTTTTTCATTGTATTTCCTTACCATCCAACGACTGACGGAGCAGATCAGAACTGATATCCCAGGCGCAGGGAAAACAGGGTGTCCTGTGCGGGCAGTGCCGCCACAGAGGTCCGGGCGCGGCTGATTTGCGCATCCAGCTGTGCGCCGCCGTAACTGACATTAACCCCTGCGGCGATACCCGCGGCAGACTGCCATCCCGCCTGCCCGGTCTGAGCCATAACCCGTCCGTAGTCCGCACCGGCACGGGGTGTTACCGTGATCCCCTGCCGGACAAAACGGCGGGAAAGGGTGTTTTGCCAGTACCATCCCTTATCCGCCGATAACGAGCCGTCGTGAAACCCTCTGATCGCACTGTTATCCGACAGTGTCAGCCACTCCCCCCCGGGGAGGTGATCCTGTGTGTACTGACCGGCCAGATGACTGCTGAACAGATACGCGTCTTCCGACAGCGAAAACTGCTGAATATAACTGAGTGAGAATTTGCCTTTGGTGTATTGCGGATCCGAGCCCGGCATGGTGTTCCGGGTAGCTGCCCCGAACAGTGTGGTGCCCTTCTCCGCTGATAAAGAGGTGCTGATAACACCGCCCGGTACCAGAATCAGCCCGGTGTAACCGGCTTCGGCGATACTCAGGGACGGGCTGCTGACGCCAATCAGTGTGTCATTGAGGTAGTTGCGGCTGCGTTTGTAAGTCATCTGCGCCATCAGGGAATCAATCCGTGAGCGGTTACGGAAGATGACATAATCCGCCCGCAGTGCGGCCTGAGCGCTGTCCCCGCTAAGAATGACGTGGTTATAGCGCAGCGCCTGAGTGATGCGGTAACGGGAAAGACTGCCGTAAGTGCTGATCGTCAGTGCGCCGTAAGGTACGGAGTAAAACAGCATGCCAGAGCGGCTGTAACGCGCCGCCGGATTATCGGTTGTGGCAGAGCCGCTCAGGCTGACAAAATCAGATAATCCTGCCGGGCTGTCTGCGGTGACTGCGGCGCGGATAACATTGCGTCCGGTACTTTTCTGCCCGTAATTATCTGCACTGATAGAAAACCCGGCCGGAGTGCCGCGCTGATTAACCAGCCGGATCACCGATCCTCCCGGTGCGCTGCCGGGTAGAATATCCATAGTGACATGGTTGGATTTCAGGCGGTTTGCCTGATCCAGCCCCTGCTCCAGTTCGGTGATTTTCAGCGGTTTGCCGGTCAGAGCGGGAAACAGCAGAGCGGTATTAACACCGCGATCCGTGCTGTCGATCCGCTCCACGGTTCCTTCCGTCACGCCGATCCCCAGCTCGTGATAATCGTTGACCGGCAGAAAGCGGATCCGGGCGGTGATATAGCCTTTATCCAGATACCGCTCCATCAGTTCTGCCACCAGCACATTAATGTCACGGCTGCGGATACAGTCTGCGGGCAATGGCGAAAGTGAGCGTAGGTCGTCCTGAGATAACAGTGTGATACCGGAGAGATACACGCCGCTGACCGGCAGACAGTGTTCATTCTCTGCCGCACGCAGTAACGGCTCTGTGGGGGTGATCGTTGTCTGCGGCTTGCTCAGTTGCCGGTAAGTCTGCTGTTCCAGCAGATCACTGACCTGCTGTCCGGCATCCTGCATCGCCCGGCGCGAGGCATCAGCGCCCGGATTTTCCGCAGCAGCAGGGAAAGGTGCGGCATATAATGTCGGGCAAAAAAACAGCCCTGATAATAATATGCGGCGTAATAATGTCAGCAGTTTGGTCAATTCGTCTTACTTATCCTTTACGCCGGTTACCGCCGCAGCGGACAGAAATGCCGGTTTTCTCCGGTATAACGCCGGATGAAAAAGAGCCGTGCTTTTATCTGTTATCGGCAGAAATAAGAAAAACTTAACTGACAGGATGTAAGACGGCGTCTGCCCGGCGGGCAGACGCACAAAACAGACGGATTATTTATGGCAGGCAGGTTTGCTGTGGCGGCATCCGGAGAGATGATCGATGATCGGACACTCTGCGCTGTCATCCCCGGGACAGGAATCAGCCAGTGCCAGCAGGCGGTCACGGATAGCCGTGAGCTCCGTAATGGTTTTCTCAATCTGCTTCACTTTGCCCAGTGTCGCCGATTTCACATCCGCCGCGTGGCGGTTCGGATTACGGAACAGCGATAACAGCTCGCGGCACTCATCCAGCGTGAACCCGACCTCTTTTGCCTGGCGCAGCAGAGTCAGTTCATCCACATGCCGTTCACTGAAATACCGGTATCCGTTCTCACCCCGTTCCGGTGGCGTGATCAAAGATTTATCTTCGTAAAAACGGATTGCTTTTGGTGTTAAACCCGTTTTTTGTGCAATATCGCTGATATTCATAACTTCTCCTTGACCTTACCCTTGAGGGAAGGTTTACCATCATCGTAAATCAAAATTCCCGTTCCCCCGAACAGAATTTTTTCTCTTGCGCCGTGTGCTGATATGCGGCGTGATGATGCGAAACATGTAAGGAAAAAAAGTATGGCTAATACCACTATTCTCGCGTTACAGGGGCTGTCCTGCGGACATTGCACCGGCAGTGTGAAAAAAGCTCTCGACGCCCGCCCGGATGTTGAATCTGCGGTGGTCACCCTTGATTTCGCCAAAGTGACCGGCGATGCGGATGCGCAATCCCTCATCAAAACTATCGAAGAAGCAGGTTATGAAGCTCAGATTGCAGACAAACCCGGTACAATTTTACAGCTTTCCGGGCTGAATTGTATGAAATGTGCAGCGAAAACGCAAAGTGCATTAGAAGCGGTTGACGGTGTTGCGGCCGCGGTCGTTGATACCAAAGAGGCAAAAGTATACGGCAGCGCTGATGCGCAGACCTTAATCAGCGCGGTGGAAGCCGCCGGTTTTCAGGCAGCAGTGGCGGGAGAAAACGCCTCCCCAAAATCTGAACCGCTGACGCCGTCTCAGACTGAGGCGGCGGCAGCGGAGCACTGCGACATTCCGGCCACTCCGGACAATATCCCTGCCATGCCGGTGATTGAGGAGGATGACGACAGTCTCTCCTTCCTGCTCGACGGCATGACCTGTGCAAGCTGTGTCAGCAAAGTACACAAAGCGCTGCTCAGTGTGGACGGTGTGGAAAATGCCCGCGTTAACCTCGCGGAGCGCAGTGCACTGGTCACCGGCCACGCCTCTGCAGAGGCGCTGATCGCCGCGGTGGAGAAAGCCGGTTACGGCGCGGAACTGATTCAGGATGATGCCAAACGCCGTGAGCGCCAGCAGGAAGTCGCGGTTGCCAATATGAAGCGGTTCCGCTGGCAGTCTGCTCTGGCACTGGCGGTCGGTATCCCGGTGATGATCTGGGGAATGATCGGCGACAATATGATGCTGACCCCGGCGAACAACGGGATCTGGCTGACCATCGGGATCGTCACCCTGGCGGTGATGATTCTGGCGGGCGGGCATTTCTACCGCAGCGCCTGGCAATCCCTGAAAAACGGCAGTGCAACGATGGATACCCTGGTGGCTCTCGGCACCGGTGCCGCGTGGCTCTATTCCATCACGGTAAACCTCTGGCCGGACGTGTTCCCGCCGCAGGCGCGTCACCTCTATTACGAGGCCAGCGCCATGATTATCGGTCTGATAAACCTGGGTCATATGCTGGAGCAGCGTGCCCGCCAGCGTTCGTCAAAAGCACTGGAGCGCCTGCTGGATCTGACTCCGCCGACCGCCCGTGTGGTAACACCGGAAGGTGAGAAAGATGTACCGCTGGCAGATGTGCAGCCGGGGATGATCCTGCGTCTGACCACCGGTGACCGCGTACCGGTCGATGGTGAGATCACCGAAGGCGAAGTGTGGATGGATGAGGCGATGCTGACCGGGGAGCCAATCCCGCAGCAGAAAACCACCGGTGATACCGTTTCTGCCGGAACCACCGTGCAGGATGGCACCGTGCTGTTCCGTGCCGCCGCTGTCGGCAGCAAAACCACGCTGGCACGCATCATTAAACTGGTGCGTCAGGCTCAGAGCAGTAAACCGGAAATCGGTCAGCTGGCAGATAAAATCTCAGCCGTCTTTGTGCCGGTTGTGGTGGTTATCGCCCTGATCGCCGGTGCTGTCTGGTACTTCTTCGGCCCTGCGCCGCAGATAACCTATGCACTGGTGATTATTACCACGGTACTGATTATCGCCTGTCCGTGTGCACTGGGACTGGCAACGCCGATGTCGATTATTTCCGGGGTCGGACGCGCCGCTGAGTTTGGTGTGCTGGTACGGGATGCGGATGCTTTACAGCAGGCAAGCACTCTCGACACCATTGTTTTCGACAAAACCGGGACCCTGACAGAAGGCATGCCGCAGGTAACGGAAATCCATACCTTTAATGGTTTCAGTGACGATGATGTCCTGCGTCTCGCGGCGGCGCTGGAAAGCGGTTCTAATCATCCGCTGGCCCGCGCTATCACTGAACGTGCGAAAGCGCTGACACTGCCGTCTGTTACTCAGTTCCGTACCCTGGCGGGGATGGGGATCAGCGGGGAGTCTGAAGGCCGGACACTCCTGCTGGGTAACCATGCGCTGATGCAGGCACAGAATATCAGCACTGCCGGGGAAGCGGATGCGCTGGTACAATCCCAGGCCGGTAAAGGTGTGACTCCGGTGATGCTGGCAGTTGACGGCAACATCGCGGCGATTCTTTCTGTCCGTGATCCGCTGCGTGAGGACAGTGTCAGTGCGCTGGCGCGTCTGCACAAACAGGGTTACCGTCTGGTGATGCTGACCGGGGACAACGAAGTAACCGCCCGGGCTATCGCCAAAGAAGCCGGGATTGATGAAGTAATCGCCGGTGTACTGCCGGACGGCAAAGCCGCTGCCATTGAAAAATTACAGCAGGCCGGACGCCGTGTCGCCATGGTCGGTGACGGTATCAATGACGCACCTGCGCTGGCACGGGCAGATGTGGGGATCGCGATGGGCGGCGGCAGTGATATTGCCATCGAAACGGCAGCAATCACTCTGATGCGCCACAGCCTGCACGGCGTGGCCGATGCGGTGGCTATCTCGAAAGGGACACTGCGTAATATGAAACAGAACCTGCTGGGTGCCTTTATTTATAACACCCTCGGGATCCCGATCGCCGCCGGGGTGCTGTTCCCGTTCACCGGCACTCTGCTGAATCCGGTAGTGGCAGGGGCAGCCATGGCGCTGTCATCCATTACCGTGGTCAGTAACGCCAACCGGTTGTTACGTTTTAAACCGAAAGATTAATCTCTGACCTGATAAGGGAGCGAATAATTCGCTCCCTTATTTTTTTCCTGTTAATTAACCGGATATTACTTATCAGGGTTGAAAAAAGCCCGCGCTTGCAGTCAACTAAGGTATCGTTTCACGACAGGAGTCGTCATGAAAACACTGTTCCGCCGGCTGAAAGATTACCTTATCCCGCCTGATCCGCAGGGTGGCTGCACCTGGCCTTCGGTTGAACTCACATTGCCCGGGGATATCTCACTGCATCTGGTAGGCAGTATTCATATGGGATCGGAAGCCATGTACCCGCTGCCCGGCCCGCTGCTGGAAAGAATCAATCGTGCTGATGGCCTGATTGTGGAAGCGGATATCACCCGTCCGGCACCGCCGTTCCCGGGACAGGACCCTGAATTCCCCCGTCTGCCGGTAAGTGAGCGCTTACCGGAGCACCTGAGAGATGACTACCGCCGCTATTGTGAGGAACAGCGTCAGCCGGTACAGACGCTGGATACCCTGCCCGCCTGGCAGGTGGCGCTGATCCTGCAGTCCGCCCAGGCACAAAGCCTGGGGCTGCGTCCGCATTACGGCATTGATTATCAGATGCTCAATGCCGCTCACGGACAGAATATCCCCGTTTTTGAGCTGGAAGGCACACAGGCACAGTTACAGATGCTGCTGGATTTCCCGGACGAAGGGCTGAGCCTGCTGGAAGATACCCTGGCCTACTGGCATGACAATGCCCGCGCACTTCAGATTATGCTCGGCTGGTGGCTGGATTACCGGCCGGAAAAACTCGCGCAGCCGCTGCCCGCCACCTTCAGCGAGCAGACGTATCAGCATCTGATGATAAGCCGCAACGACGCCTGGAAAACCAGGCTGATACAGCTGCCGCCCGGCAATTATGTGGTAGCGGTCGGCGCACTGCATCTTTACGGCGACCATAATCTGCCGTCCATTTTGTGTTAAACTGGCAGGCCTTGTGACACTGCCGTCTGAATTATCTGCAAGGAAAGACCTATGACACCGGCTGTAAAACTTCTGGAAAAAAACCGGATTTCATTCACCCTCCATCCGTATGAACATGATCCGAATGATCATAATTTCGGTGATGAAGCGGTCCGCAAACTCAATCTCGATGCCCGTCAGGTATACAAAACCCTGCTGGTGGCGCTTAACGGTGATAATAAACATCTCGCCGTGGCAGTCACCCCGGTATCAGAACAGCTTGATTTAAAAGCGGTAGCCAAAGCCCTTGGTGTGAAGAAAGCGGAAATGGCTGACCCGGTGAATGCACAGAAAGTCACCGGCTATCTGGTGGGCGGGATCAGCCCGCTGGGACAGAAAAAACGTCTGCCGACCCTGATTGATGAGGGCGCACAGGAATTTGCCACTATTTTTGTTTCCGGCGGCAAACGCGGCCTGGATATCGAACTGGCACCGCAGGATCTGGCAAAAGTGCTGGACGGGAAATTTGCCCCGGTGGCGAAACGGGACTGATACACAGAAAAAAGCACTTCCCGGGGGAAGTGCTTTTTAGCTTATTATTACAACAATCTTTCATCAATGCATTAAAGGAACAGAACCAGTACCAACAACACTGCGTTCCCTGCTATGGCGGATTTCGAGCTTAAGCCCCTGTTGTTTTCTTACTATTCCGGATGTTTTTTCACCCATAGAAACAATACCCGGTGCATTTTTCAGGCGCTGGTATTTAATTTGCCATGAGTCTCCTTCATATTTCATAAATGCTGATCCCTGGATATTTTCCAGAACTGCTCCGCTGTAGTTTTCATGATATCCGTAGTCGCGATATTCCATTGCTCCAATCATTCCATGCCCATGCTCAGACGCATGTAATCTGTTATACTCGGCATCTTCTTTACCTCCCTGAACATGTCGTACCCTGATAGTCGTATCATCCAGTTTATCAGCAACAAACGAGCACCCGCTGAACCCCGGCGTGAATACCAACTGAGGCTGACCATTTTCAGGATGGGCAGGAATATCCGCATATCCTCCTTGCGGAACCCAATATGCTAATGTTGTTCCTTTCCCTCTCTGGAAAGCCGATGTTTCGGTATCAATAATCCGTAATGCATTGATACCGTTATTTCCGGCCGGTATATGAACAGCATTAAATTCCATTATTCCGCCTTTAACGGCAGAAAGAGAACTTCGCGTCGAACTGTCCATTTTTACCTTCGCCGGGTTAATCAGGTCAGTAAGCAGAGGTGTTTGCTGTAATGTACTGTCAGCTAATACATCATCCAGCCTGACGGGTTCTCCTTTAAATAATTCAGTAACCGTGTTCGCTGCCGGAGGTATCAACTTAGCGCCCCGAATTTCCCTGTCACTGCCTGTACTGATGCCCGGTTGATAAAGAGATGTTCCGGGAATTTGTGTGCGCGGATAAGCAACAAGCCCCTGTTCATCAGAAAATGACACCGGATTATTCCTCACCATTGAATACAGATTCAGTCCGTCAACAGTTCCCGCAGGATCTGAACTCAGCCAGCGCCCTGCCCACGGCTGATAATAGCGGTAGCCGTAGTAATACAGCCCGGTCGCATCCCGCTCTTTACCGGAATAACGATGGGTTTTGTAGTCAATGCCACTGTCCGTACCGGCCACCAGCACAGCTGTGCCGCCGAACGGATAATATTCCTCCTGACTCAGCAGGTTACCGTCGCCGTCCGTTTCCAGGCCGCTGCTGCCGATCAGATTGTCATAACTGAACCGCTGGTGATCTTTTTTGCCGTCCGGCCAGTGCAGCAGCCGCACCTGTGCCCGCCCGGCGACACCGGCGCAGATCACCTGATAGTTTTCTTTTCCGCGGTACAGCTCCAGCCCCGGCAGATAGATGACCTGCTGTGTCTGTGTTCTGCTACCGGTTTCCTGCACGGTGGTTTTCAGGATACGCTGGCTGCCCGCATCATAACGGTAGCTTTCGCGGTCACCGGCGGCACCGTTACGCACCACCGGCGTAACCTGTTGCAGCTCGCCGCGCGCAGTCCATGACAGGGTTTGTCCCGGCTGTAACTGTGTCTGCTGTCCGCCCGGGGTGAACAGGGCCTCCGCTTTCTCCGGCGTGTCCGCCAGGGTTTTCAGTACCGCGCGGTTGCTGCGCTGACTGACCGTGATATCCGTGGTGTGGTTATTGCCGGTCTTCGGTGCTGAATGACGGATTTGTGTCATATTCCCGGCACGATCATAGATATAGTTGCGGGTGTAATTGGCGTAACTGGCTTTATCAAACGGGGAAATATCCGGCAGGGAACTGCGTTGCTGTCCGGCACTGGCCATCTCGCGCCCGGTGGCGCTGACCAGCTGATACAGGGTGTCGTAAGTGTATCGGTTTTCCGGCACCACTTTCTGATTATGCCAGAATCGCGTCTCCTCGGCGCTATTGGTCACACACAGCACATTGCCGACCGGATCGTATTCATAACGCAGATCCTGAAATATTTTTTTCCGTGCCGGATGTTCGGTTTTGACAGCAATCAGGCGCTGGGTCTGCGGTTCATAAGTGTAAGTGGTCACTACACCGTTACCGTGCTCCTCACACAGCTTCTGCCCGGCAGCGGAATACGTCACAGATTTGATAATGATTTTCTCCGTACCGCCTTTCACCGTCACCCGGCTGGTGCGCAGTAATCCGGCGATATCATAAGTCACTTTTTGCTGATGACCCGCCGCATCCGTGGTGTTCAGCACCGCACCGGTCGCATCTGCAATGGTTTGTGTGGTGTATTTTTCAGCAGATAATAATGTTTGCGGATTGCTTTCCGGCCAGCTAACCGGCTTATCCGCATCTTTCAGCAACTGACGGGTTATGGATAACGGCACGCCGGTCAGCGCAATGCTGTCCGTCTGCATCAGCCCGGCCGGATCATAATGGTGTGTACAGATACCCGCGAGGTTTTTTGCTTTCTCCGCCTCACTGTTGCCTGCATACATAAAACGTTCAGTTACCTGAGCGTTCTGCCCGGCGGTCTGTTCAGTGATACTCAGCAGACGCCCGGCTGAATCCGCACCTTCATACCGGAAAGTCTGAGTCACGGCCTTGCTGCAGTTATCCTGCCCCTTATCCGTGCAGATCTGACTGATGCTGATCATCAGTCGCCCTGCCGCATCATTCAGTGTCAGCGATATTCCTGCATCCGCGCTTTCCGTACACAGCACCTGTCCGGAGAGTGAGGTGACATAGCGGAAATTGCTCAGCCCGGATGCCTGCATACGCGGATCAGCACTCTTCTCTAAAAATCCTCGTTTATCAAACTGATGGTAGGTAATGCGCTCATCGGTTTTCTCCGGGGTATCCGGATGGCGGTGATACACAATATCGCGTACGACCTGCCCCCGGTTGCTCAGTACCGTCACCGACGGTGTTTTTTTATGTAACGTGTTTTCTGTTTTGCTCATTAATAGTGTCCTTATTAAGGGAATAGATATCCGCACAAATCTGATATTTATCCAAGCGGATACCTGTTTATTTTAGGAAAAATAATCAAAACAGACAGAGTGAATCGTGGGAAATGCTGATAACCATACGGATTAATAAAAATATTTATATAAAACAATTAATTAAATTATACAAAAAACATTAATGCCCAGTGAAATTAATAAGCCTTGTGAATGAAAATAATATTCAGTCTGAAAAGAGACAATCAGCTATATCAACTGAGTTTCAATGGTTTTCCGGCAGAAATTATGCGTCTGTGAATCGGGCTGCCATGGTCATCGCAGGATCTGGCGAAAGTGCCGGACGGGAAGTTTGCATCAGCGACGAAACCGGACTGATATACAGAAAAAAGCACTTCCGGAGGAAGTGCTTTGATAAAAATACAATAAATTATGATTTCGGTAACATTTTTGCGTTAATAATATACCGGTGTGCAGTACCAAACCGTTCCGCATTATTCATATAAGATTGTCCTTCCGGAATATAACTCAGTGATGTAACCTTCATTTTGTTATAGATAGGGAAAGTCACCTCACCTTCTGATGCATACAATCCTTCAGAAACACCGGCATGCCCTTCTTCCAGTTCAAAATGCCACATAATTGATTTATTCGATACATATCCCATTCCCGGATCTTTTGCTGTAGACATAATCAGCTGAGACCGAATATCCGAATCCATAACTTTAGTCACAGCCTCCGCACTGTTGCCGGTTTCCTTAATAAAATCGGCAAGCCATGGATAACTTCCTGTAATAACCGGCGTATCACCACGAAATGTTTCACTGACATTTGCTTTATTATACCCGGACCATTCCGCATCAATTTTTCCCATAACAGACTGAACCTCAATGGCTTTCTCATGATTGATATCTCTGGCGGCGGGTTTCATATTACGGCCGGTATCTCTCCATGCACTGACAAATTTATCCATATCATCAATTTCACTGTAATGGCCGATATTCAGTTTCTGCAAAGTGATACTGAAAGATGAATAGTACGGGTATTCTCCGCCTTGTTGTTTATACAGTGCAGGGTCTTCCTTGATAGTCCATTTCTTTTTTGCTCCTGTTGGTTTTGAGCCCATCATTGGCGGCGGTGGCGGATTTCCTCCTGCCATCGTTGGCGGTGGCGGAGGTAATTGTGCTCCGCCCGGCATTGGGGGCGGAGGCAACGGAGCTCCGCTCATCACGGGAGGTGGCGGCGGTAAAGGTGTTCCTCCGGAGACCGGAAGCGGAGGTGCCGGCGGCATATTATTAACAGGTTTTAACCCGTCATCATCTCTTAACGTCACAGGATTATTCCTCACCATCCGGAACAGATTCAGCCCGTCAACGGTTCCCGCCGGATCTGAACTCAGCCAGCGCCCTGCCCACGGCTGATAATAGCGGTAGCCGTAGTAATACAGCCCGGTCGCATCCCGCTCTTTGCCGGAATAACGGTGGGTTTTGTAGTCAATGCCGCTGTCCGCACCGGCCACCAGCACGGACGTGCCGCCGAACGGATAATATTCTTCCTGACTCAGCAGGTTACCGTCGCCATCCGTTTCCAGGCCGCTGCTGCCGATCAGATTGTCGTAGCTGAACCGCTGGTGATCTTTCTTACCGTCCTGCCAGTGCAGCAGCCGTACCTGTGCCCGCCCGGCAACACCGGCGCAGATCACCTGATAGTTTTCTTTTCCGCGGTACAGCTCCAGCCCCGGCAGATAGATCACCTGCTGTGTCTGTGTACTGTTGCCGGTTTTCTGCACGGCGGTTTTCAGAATACGCTGGCTGCCCGCATCATAACGGTAGCTTTCACGGTCACCGGCGGCACCGTTACGCACCACCGGCATAACCTGTTGCAGTTCGCCGCGCACAGTCCATGACAGAGTCTGTCCCGGCTGGAGCTGTGTCTGTTGTCCGCCCGGGGTGAACAGGGCTTCCGCTTTCTCCGGTGTGTCCGCCAGGGTTTTCAGTACCGCCCGGTTGCTGCGCTGACTGACCGTGATATCCGTGGTGTAGTTATTATTGGTCGCAGGTGCTGTATGGCGGATCTGTGTCATATTCCCGGCACGATCATAGACATAGTTACGGGTGTAATTGGTGTAACTGGCTTTATCAAACGGGGAAATATCAGGGAGGGAACCGCTTTGCTGCCCGGCATTAGCCATCTCGCGCCCGGTGGCACTGACCAGCTGATACAGCGTGTCATAGGTGTATTTATTTTCCGGCACCACTTTCTGATTATGCCAGAAGCGCGTCTCCTCGGCGTCATTCGTCACACACAGCACATTGCCGACCGGATCGTATTCATAACGCAGATCCTGAAATATTTTTTTCCGTGCCGGATGTTCGGTTTTGACAGCAATCAGGCGCTGGGTCTGCGGTTCATAAGTGTAAGTGGTCACTACACCGTTACCGTGCTCCTCACACAGCTTCTGCCCGGCAGCGGAATACGTCACAGACTTGATAATGATTTTCTCCGCCCCGCCTTTCACCGTCACCCGGCTGGTACTCAGTAATCCGGCGATATCATAAGTTACTTTTTGCTGATGACCCGCCGCATCCGTGGTATTCAGCACCGCACCGGTCGCATCTGCAATGGTTTGTGTGGTGTATTTTTCAGCTGACAGCAAACTCTCCGGATTGTTTTCCGGCCAGTTAACCGGGTTATCCGCATCTCTCAGCAACTGACGGGTCACTGACAGCGGCACTTTGGTCAGCGCAATACTCTCCGTCTGCATCAGTCCGGCCGGATCATAATGGTGTGTACAGACCCCCGCGAGGTTTTTGGCTTTCTCCGCCTCACTGTTGCCTGCATACACAAAGCGCTCGGTTACCTGAGCATTCTGCCCGGCGGTCTGTTCCGTGATACTCAGCGGACGCCCGGCTGAATCCGCACCTTCATACCGGAAAGTCTGAGTCACGGCCCGGCTGCGGTCATCCTGCCCGTTATCCGTACGGATCTGACTGATGCTGGTCGCCGGTCGCCCTGCCGCATCATTTAGTGTCAGCGATGTTCCCGCATCCGCGCTTTCCGTACGCAGCACCTGTCCGGAGAGTGAGGTGATATAGCGGAAATTGCTCAGCCCGGACGCCTGCATACGCGGATCAGCACTCTGCTGCAAAAAACCGCGCGCATCAAACTGATGGCGGGTAATGCGTTCATCAGTTTTATCCGGGGTATCCGGATGGCGGTGATACCCAATATTGCGTACAGCCTGCCTCCGGTTGCTCAGTACCGTCACCGACGGTGTTTTTTTATGTAAGGTGTTTTCTGTTTTGTTCATTAATAGTGTCCTTTTGAGAGGAGGGATATCTGTCCGGTTCTGAGATCTTCGTCACGGACAGGCACTTATTCTAAAAATAATGAACAAATCAGGAAGAGCCAATCGTAGCAAAACACGCTTTATTTTAAATTTTCACAATAAAAACAATTCATTAAAAAACAATTAATTGTATACATAAAATATAATAATTAACTTATTTCATAACTCTCACGAATAAAAAACCGGAGTTCACCCCCGGTTTTTTATGACAGTCATAATCAATTATTTGTTTTTATAAATAATTTCGCCCTTCGGCTCATAATCTGCCGCTTTCAGCGGTGAATGAGCTTCAATATACCCTTTCAGTACTTCCGCATCGACAAAGCCGGTATTGACATAGCCCGGGTGAGAATCAATTTCCGGATAACCATCCCCGCCGATCGCATTGAAATTCAGTGTCGCCATGCGGTAGGTTTTTGCCGGATCCAGCGGTTTGCCGTCAATCGTCACATCACTCACAGAGCCGTCTTTATTCAGTGTCAGACCGACATTGTAAAACTGTGCGTAAGCACCTGAATCCGTTTTCATATTTGCCACGGCGGTCAGATACGGCAGCACTTCGCTGCCTTTGAAATCGACATACACCAGTTCGTTGGCAAACGGCTGCACTTTCAGCACATTTTTATAGGTAATATCGCCCGGTTCGATGGAGTCACGCACACCACCGCCGCTCATAATAGCGAAATCGGCATTTGCGCGCTCTTTCTGTGCGGCCAGCAGAAGATGCCCCATACTGGTCTGTTCAAAACGGACTTTGCTGCGATCACCTTCCAGTTTGCTGTCAACCGAGCCGACTTTGATATTCAGCTGCTCATTGCCTTTTTCCTGGTACGGTGTCAGCAGTTTAAGCATGTCCGGGCTTTCGGTGATTTCACTGGTGTAATACACCCGCTCTGATGTGCCATCCTCTTTGGTGACTTTTTTCTTCAGATTCACCGGGATAAGCTGATAGTGTTTCAGCGTGAATTCGCCGTTGCGGAACTGAAAGTCCGCACGTCCGACATATTTACCCCATTCATGTGCCTGTACAATCCAGGTACCGTTCTGGTTGTCCGGTGCACACGGGGTGCCCGGTACGTAATCTGCAATTTTGTAATTCTTGTTTTCCGGCTGCATACAGACAGGATCCTGCGAGTGACCGCCGACAATCATATCCAGATAACCGGCCGGCAGGCTGCGCGCCATTTCCACATCTCCGGGAGCGTTGGAGCCGTGATTGCTGTCATCGTAGTGCCCCATGTGGGTGGCAGCGATAATGATGTCCGGTTTTTCCGTTTCGCGCAGGGCTTCAACCACTTTTTTGGCTTCTTCAGCCGGGACACGGAATTCAGTGTCCGGGAAGTTCCCCGGATTACCGATTTTCGCTGTGTCATCCGTTGTCAGGCCGATTACCGCAATTTTTACCCCCTGCTTATCAAACATGGCATACGGCTTAAACAGGCGTTCACCGGTGCTTTTCTTATAGATATTGGCGGACAGGAACGGGAATGTGGCCCATTTTTCCTGAGTACGCAGCGTTTCCAGCGGATTATCAAACTCGTGGTTGCCCAACGCCATCGCATCATAACCGACCAGATTCATCCCTTTGAAATCCGGCTCGGCATTCTGTAAATCGGATTCCGGCACGCCGGTATTGATATCCCCGCCGGAGAGCAGCAGCAGTGAGCCGCCCTTCTCTTCCACTTCCTTACGGATACCGTCCACCAGGGTCTTCTGGGCGGATAAGCCGTATTCGCCGTGATCGTTCTGCCAGAAATGGCCGTGGTGGTCATTGGTGTGCAAAATAGTGATGTCGTAGGTTTTATCTTTTTCCCAGGCATTCGCCAGCGCCGGAAAAAGCATTGCGGATACCGCCAGCGCACAGGCTGTGGTTTTCAGTGTAAATGTCATGGTCATTCCCTGTGTGTCTGAATGATGATACCGGCACAGAAACAACTCTCTCCGGCGTTCTGCTGAAAGTATGATGAAAATTCACAAATTTTTACACCGGTTATGATAAACACGGCAAGAAAGTGCGATCTGACTCAATGTTTTGTCATTTAGCGGATCCGCACAAATACGATAACGCATCCTTAAAAAATCGTTAAATATCAATATACAACAGAGAAAAATGCCTGTTTATCTGCTGCATAGAAATGTAGTTATTTTATACCACGGGAATATTACCGTACCGTAACCGGCATAAATATCACGATTAAACCTGTATTTTTCAGCTGATTTTTATAAATACATCTGCATCGATATCAAAAACAGACCAAATGAACTTAATAACCTGTTAATTAACAATAATATTGAAGATTAAAGTAAATAAATAACGGTACGAACGGGGATCACAAAGAGCAGAATACGCTGAAAATAGTCAAAGCTGAATGGTATCTGCTGTTAAGTCCTGTTTTTTACATAATTAGTTATATTTTTAACGCGATTTATGTCACGAAAACATGTATTATATTTATAGCTAACCCACATCCGTTCACACCACTAATCAAAAGGAGAATGAAAAAAGTGCATTCAACGCCTCTTATCACAACTATTGTTGGCGGTCTCGTTCTCGCTTATTTACTCGGTATGTTAGCGCAGCGGTTAAAGATTTCCCCGTTAGTGGGTTATCTGGCGGCGGGTGTGTTAGCAGGCCCTTTTACCCCGGGATTCGTTGCCGATACATCACTGGCACCGGAACTGGCGGAAATCGGGGTTATTCTGCTGATGTTCGGGGTCGGGCTCCATTTTTCACTGAAAGATCTGCTGGCGGTTAAAAATATCGCCATTCCGGGTGCTATCTGTCAGATAGCCGTCGCAACTATTTTAGGTCTCGGCCTTTCCAGTCTGTTCGGCTGGGGATTATTTGCCGGGATCGTATTTGGTCTGAGCTTATCCACCGCGAGTACCGTGGTGCTGCTGCGCGCCCTGGAAGAGAGGCAGCTGATAGAAAGCCAGCGCGGTCAGATAGCCATCGGCTGGCTGATTGTTGAAGACCTCGCCATGGTGTTAACCCTGGTGCTGTTACCGGCTGCCGCTTCTATCATTAATAACCCGGAGGCCAGTGCCAGCACATCAGATCTGCTGATAAGCCTGAGCATTACTATCGGTAAGGTCGTGGCATTCATCCTGATTATGATTTTTATCGGGCGCCGCGTGATTCCGTGGTTACTCGCCAGAACAGCCGCTACCGGCTCCCGCGAGCTGTTTACCCTGGCAGTGCTGGTGCTGGCGCTGGGTATTGCTTATGCCGCTGTCGCGCTGTTTGATGCCTCGTTTGCCCTCGGCGCGTTCTTTGCCGGTATGGTGCTCAATGAGTCAGAACTGAGCCACCGCGCCGCACAGGATACCCTACCGCTGCGTGACGCCTTCGCGGTACTGTTCTTTGTCTCTGTCGGAATGCTGTTTGACCCGATGGTGCTGATTAACCATCCGCTGGGTGTGCTCGGTGTGCTGGCGATTATTATCATCGGTAAATCCGCCGCCGCCCTGCTGCTGGTGAGGATGTTCGGGCATAACCGGCGGACAGCCCTGACAGTCGCCGTCAGTCTCGCGCAAATCGGGGAATTCGCCTTTATCCTCGCGGGAATGGGGGTTACGCTGGAAGTCCTCAACCGCCAGGCTAATGACCTGATCCTGGCCGGTGCGATTGTCTCTATCATGCTCAACCCGGTGCTGTTCACGCTGCTGGACCGCTATCTGGAAAAAACCGAAACACCGGAAGAGCAACAGGAAGAAGAAACGCTGGAAGAAATCACCCAGGTGCCGGTCAATATCTGCGGACATACTATTATTGTCGGTTATGGCCGCGTCGGTGCGATGCTGGCGGATAAACTGCATAATAAAGGGTATCCGGTTGTGGTGGTGGAAGATACCCGCGCCCGCTTTGAAGAGCTTGCCGAACGCGGCTTCCCTTCCGTGATGGGGAATGCGGTGGCACAGGATGTGCTGGAGCTTGCCCGTGCCGATTGCGCCAGTGCGCTGCTGCTGACCATTCCGAACGGCTATGAGGCCGGAGAGATTGTCGCCAAAGCCCGTGCCATGAACGCGCATATGACGATTATTGTCCGTGCACATTATGATGACGAGCGCACCTATATTATGGAGCGCGGCGCAAACCGTGTGGTGATTGGTGAGTTTGAAATTGCCCGTGCGATGAGCACACTGCTGGTGGAAAACCAGACTGATCATGAGTTCGGCTGCCCGGTTAACATCAATCCGGCAGCGGAAACAGAGACGGAAGGCCGCTCACTGCATGATATGCTGCGCAAACCTGAAACAGATAGCGCCCCGGAGAACCAGAATCCGCATCCGTCGGCATAATTTGTTTTAACCTGCTGAAATAACAAGCCCGGATTTTCCGGGCTTGTTATTTATGCCCGGCTAATAATTTCATATTATTTAATCCTTTTTACAGAGTCTGATACCCATAGTGAGATCAGATTAATAACACCTCCTGTAATGATCGCGATAGCATAATTAATATCTGTAAAAAATGAAAAATTGAAATACATTTCTTTTAATATACTCAATTTTAAAAGAGGAAATACAGTGACAAATAATATTGATATAAATATGGATATAATGACTCTATTTTTTGTTTTAGTATTACCCCCCTGAAACAGATGACATTTACAAAACTCAGTAATACTACAATAAAATACTGGCCGGCGTCAGGCATCACACCTCCTCTGGAGAAAAAGACACTCATCCGGATGATATGGATTTATCAGAATACATGATCATAACAGATATTATGATCTTTTATTTACGGGATTCAGATTATTTTTACATCACGCTGGACATCATTATAAGATGAATTATTTTCCATTTAAGTTAATTTTAATATCACACCTTATAATTATGTTCGATAACATATAAATATTAATTCTGTCTGACATTTATATTGTTATTTCTGATAAAAAAACGCCGGATAATTCCGGCATTTTTTTCAGTTATTTTATCAGCGTTCCCAGTATGACTCTTCCAGGCTGTCTTCCCGGTCCGGTAACCCTTTGGTCAGACGCGGTGAGTGCTGAATCAGCACCTGATAGCTGACACGGTTGGCATATTTGCAGACCTGCGCCAGTGAAGAGTATGTCAGATAACGGCGCTGATGCTTACTGGAGTTCGGGATATTCATCCGGTGATAGCTGTTGGCCGTAATATCATGCAGTAATGCGGATAATGCCCCGTCGCCGGCACCGTTGGTATTCATTATCTTATCCGGGCCGCCCATATAAGGTTCGATATGGGAATAGACCCGTGCCGCATCCTGACAATCTTTCTGACGCATTGCGCGGCTGAATTCATAACGGTTAAACTCCGCCAGCGCGCCCGGTAACAGCGGGTGGGTGGTTTCGCGCATAAATTCTTTTTCTGAATAACCGGCCATATATAACCCGGCAGGACCTGCGGTACACAGCACCAGATCCACCCAGTCCAGGGCTTTATCTGACGCCAGCAGCGGGTCGGCAACGCCGGTCAGTGCCAGCGCTTCTTCTTCATTCATCGCCAGCACAGAGACATTTTCCGCAAGGAAATCACGCCACCACTGCGGATCTTCCGCAATCACATGTTTGGTACCCAGAGTCAGAACCACCGGAACATCATGTTTCCGGGCATATTCGATAGCTTTCATGGTGGCATCCGGCATCGGTTCGCCCGGTTTGCAGCGCACCAGATAAGCCGTCAGCACCAGCGCGGAGGCTTCAGCAATTATCGCTTCCGGAATGCTTTCCGGGCGCAGCTGATTCATCAGCCCGGGGCTGATAGCAAATGTCCGCTCACCGTTTTCACTGATCAGGGTAAAACAGCGGCCAATCGGTCCGTCGACACCCTGTAAATAGTTGAGATCCATACGGCTGGAGGTGTTGCACAGATAATAATAGGCATAGCTGCCAATCTGAATATTATTGCACATGGTGCCCAGCAGCACAGAACGGTCGTCCGCCAGAACAGAATAATTGTGAAGGGTATTACCGATAGTACCACCGGCAAATTCATGGGTGATCAGCGAACGCTCAATCAGCTCACGGTACAGCTCTTCAGCCACATCATCCTCAATCACCAGCGAATGGCCGCGGCTGAGCTGATAACGGCGGATAAAATCATCATCCACATTGGCTTCGATATCCACCAGCGTCTGATCAATACCAACGATATACGCGCGGGTATTTTCATCATCTTTCATCAGCTGGACAGGCTGTAATAACGGGTCACGCAGGCTGACCGGGAAATAGTGTTTGGATTTGCGTCTGCCGGGGAATTTCATAAAGGTTCATGGCCGGAAAAAAAGATGGCGTATTTTATCATAACGCGGGGAAGAATGTGAGCGGACAGAACCCTCAATGTCCGCTCAACCGGAAATTATGCTGATTTTTTTCTGTTAACAAACATATTCCATGCGAAAACCGCCATCACTGACAGAATAAACCCTAAAAAGGCGGATGCGATGAGATACATTTTAGTGCCGGGGCCGTCTTTCACCACCGGCAGATCCGGGGATTCGGTCACGGTGAACGGAACAATGTTCAGTGAGAAAGGCGCGATACTTTTGATGGTTTTCAGCGCATAGGCTCTGTCCAGAAGTTCCGCATCCACAGCCGGTAAATCCAGAGCTTTCAGGGAGTCTCTCATCTGCATCACTGCCGGACGCCCCATGGCACTGTAAGAGGCAACCGGGTCAGCTTCCGGATTCTGAGGCGGAACAGATGCCGCCGCCGGTGCAACCCGTTCAGCTGCAGCCAGGTAAGCCAGCGTTTGCTCCCGCTGATGTTCCGCTCTCACCAGCGCCACATTATACTGACTCTGACCGGCACTCAGCGCAGCGGCCAGGTTTTCCTGTAACTGCGTCTGCATCACATTCTGACTGTATTGTGCGGTGTAATCGAGGTAATCCGACAACATTTGCTGTGCTGTTTGCGGATCTGCCGCAGTGAAGCTCACTTTGGCAGTAGCCGGTTTCAGTATATCGCCGTCCGTTTTCTGAAAACCAAAAGAGCCGGAAACAGCAGTATCGCCCTGTGAGAGGCGGAATGATTCCTGTACTGACGGCGACTGCCAGACAGTACCGAACACATTAAATGCAGCCGGCAGATCAGATACCGCAGTCACATTGAGTGCATTCATCTGCTGGCTGACTTTATCCAGCTCCGGCATGTCACGAAGCTCTGTTGCCGTCACTTCGGCGGTACTGGTCCATTTCTGCGGCAGTATTTTGGAGACACCGAACCCGGCGGCAGCGAATAATACGGTCACAATGACGATAAAAACCTTATGGCGGTATAACAGTTTCAGCAGATCAATAATATCGATCTCGTCATTATTCAGGTTCACTGAACCCTTCTCATTCACCATGTCCGTAGCACCTGTCCTGTCTGCGATGAAGTACTGAATTTCACTTAAAATGAACAATAATATCTGTCATTTTCAGCTAATTAATTGTTACATGATTAATGTTAACATTAATTTCATAAAATTCTACGCATAACAGTGGTATATTTCGGACTATTCCAGATTGGAATGCGAAAAAACTAGCCAACCAACTCTCGCAACAGCTTTATATGAATATCAGCGTCATTAAGGGACTGAATGTAATGATATTCCGCCCCGCCGGAAGACAAAAATAATGCTTTATTCTGTTCCTTAATTTCCTCTAACGTTTCCAGGCAGTCAGCCGAAAATCCCGGGCACATCACCTGAACAGATTTCACGCCTTTTGAGGGTAATAACTTCATTGTTTCATCAGTATAAGGCGTAAGCCACGGCTCACGGCCAAAACGGGACTGATAAGTGTGCATGATATGTTCAGCCGGAAAATTGAGCCTTTCCCGCAGCAATGTCGTCGTGGCCTCACATTCTGCCGGGTAAACATCACCCTCTTTCGCATAACGGACAGGAATACCGTGATAGGATAAAATCAGCCGGTCAGGCACCCCGTGCTCCGCAAATGCGGCCTCCGCTGACTGCGCCAGTGCCTCAATATAGAGCGGGTGTGTCGCGTAACTGCGGATAAAATGCAGTGACGGGAATGTCCGGCGGCGTTTAAAGATATCCGCCAGCCCGTCAAACACCGCAGCGGTGGTTGAGCAGGAATACTGCGGGTACAGCGGCAGGACATCCAGATGTGTCACCCCCTGTGCCAGAAGGGCATCAACGGCGGATTCCAGTGATGGTGAACCATAGCTCATTCCCAGCTCCACCGGTGTGCCCGGCATCTGTGCCGCCAGTGCCGCCTGCTGACGGCGGCTGTATACCAGCAGCGGGGAACCCTCTTCCATCCAGACAGACTGATAAAGCTTCGCCACACGCGGCGAGCGGAACGGCAGCACAATACCGCGCAGAATACACTGCCAGAGCAGCGGAGAGACATCCACCACACGCGGATCACTCAGGAACTGCTTCAGATAGCGTTTTACCGCCGGGGTTTCCGGTGCATCCGGAGTACCTAAGTTAACCAGTAAAACGCCGCGTTTGTGTTGATTTGTCATCAGAAAATCCTGTCAGCAACTGAGAATGATTGTCAGGGTAATGCATTGTATATAATGATTCTTATTCTTTTCTGCCATGTTCTTCATGTTCTTCATCCTTTTGTCCGCAGGTTCGTTGGCTGCTGGTTCACCGGCGGCGCAGGATAAAAAAAGGCAGCCGTTTGGCTGCCTGACAGAAATAAGTGCCGGATTAACCCAGAATACGGGCTAATTCCTGACTGACTTCGCTTACCGGACGGGTGCCGTCAATACGATTGTATTTCACGTCACTCATCTGAGCTTCTTTCTGATAGTACTGGATCAGTGGTGCAGTCAGCTGATGGTATTCCACCAGACGCTTACGGACGGTCTCTTCCTGATCATCTTTACGGATGGTCAGTTCTTCACCGGTCACGTCGTCTTTATTTTCTGTCTTCGGCGGATTGTATTTTACATGATACACACGGCCTGAGCCCGCATGTACGCGGCGGCCGATAATACGGTCAACGATAATTTCATCCGGAACATCAAATTCCAGAACGAAATCAACGGTGATACCGGCTTCTTTCATTGCATCTGCCTGCGGAATGGTACGCGGGAACCCGTCCAGCAGGAAACCATTACGGCAGTCATCCTGTTTGATGCGCTCTTTAACCAGTGCGATAACTAATGCGTCAGTCACTAATTTGCCGTTGTCCATCAATTCTTTTGCCTGGAGACCCAATTCACTGCCGGATTTCACTGCTGCACGCAGCATGTCACCCGTCGAGATCTGAGGGATCCCGTATTTTTCCATGATAAACTGAGCCTGAGTCCCTTTACCGGCGCCCGGAGCGCCGAGCAGAATAATACGCATTGCGTAAACCCCTTGCTGGTTGCTTTTTTATAATTCGGATAAAAACAAGCTACCATACCATTTGTCAGGGTATGGACTCAAGAAAAGCGGGGAAACTCTGACGTTCGTTTTTCCTCATTTCAATAAAAAAACCACATGATCGTCATGAAATCATGTGGTTTTTAAGCGGGTTATGCGCGATTGTGCTCACCCGGCGCGGGAACGCCTGTTTTTAGCCTAATAACAGACTATTCATCCGGGAAACAAATTCGTTCGGATCTTCCAGGGTTCCGCGTTCAACAAACAGTGCCTGGTCGAGCAGCAGATTGATCCAGTCGGCAAAGCGGCTTTCGTCCTGCTGTTCTGCGGCCAGTTTCACCAGCGGATGCTCCGGGTTCAGCTCAAAGTTATATTTCACTTCCGGTGCCTGCTGGCCGGCGGCGGCAAACAGTTTCGCCATCTGAGTGCTCATATCATCGGCGTCGGTGGTGACAATCGCCGGGGTGGAGGTCAGACGATGGGTCAGTTTCACCTCTTTCACACGGTCGCCGAGCAGTGTTTTCACACGCTCAACAAACGGAGCCAGCTCTTTATCCGCTTCTTCTTTCGCTGCCGGATCTTCATCCGCCAGTTTTTCCAGCGATTCATCAGCTTTGCTGACAGACTGGAAGGTTTTACCCTCAAATTCATTGAGGTAATTCATCATCCACTCATCGATACGATCGGAGAGCAGCAGCACTTCAATGCCTTTCTTACGGAACAGTTCCAGGTGCGGGCTGTTTTTCGCAGCCGCATAGCTGTCTGCGGTGATGTAGTAAATTTTCTCCTGACCTTCCGCCATGCGGGATACATAATCCGCCAGGGAAACGGTCTGCGCGGAGGTGTCTTCCTTCGTGCTGGCAAAACGCAGCAGTTTGGCGATCAGTTCCGCATTGGAGCTGTCCTCGCCCGGACCTTCTTTCAGAACCAGGCCGAACTGCTGCCAGAATGTCTGGTATTTTTCCGCGTCATTATTGGCCAGTTTTTCCAGCATCTGCAGAACACGTTTGGTCAGGGCGCTGCGCAGGCTGCGGGTGACGGCGCTGTCCTGTAAAATCTCACGGGAAACGTTGAGCGGCAGATCATTGGAATCTATCAGGCCGCGCACAAAGCGCAGATAGTTCGGCATAAACTGTTCCGCGTCATCCATGATAAACACGCGCTGGACATACAGGCTCAGGCCACGGCGCTGGTCGCGGTGCCAAAGGTCAAACGGAGCCACGGACGGGATATAGAGCAGACTGGTGTACTCCTGCTTCCCTTCCACGCGGTTATGCGCCCATGTCAGCGGATCCGCAAAGTCATGGGAGAGATGCTTGTAAAACTCATTATATTCTTCATCACTGATGTCGTTTTTATTGCGCGTCCACAGTGCCTGAGCTTTGTTGATTTTCTCCCAGATAACGGTGCCGTCTTCTTCATTTTTGCTTTCGATTTCCACCGGCAGCGCAATATGGTCGGAATATTTGCCGATAACCGAGCGCAGACGCCAGTCATCGAGGAACTCATCTTCCCCTTCACGGAAATGCAGGGTGATTTCGGTACCGCGTGAATCTTTATGGGTTTTGGCGATAGAGTAATCCCCTTCCCCTTCAGATTCCCAGAACACCGCCTGATCAGACGGCACACCCGCCGCACGGGTGATCACAGTGACTTTGTCCGCCACGATAAAGGCGGAATAGAAACCCACCCCGAACTGGCCGATCAGCTGGCTGTCTTTGGCCGCGTCAGAGCCGAGTGATTCCAGGAAAGCTTTGGTGCCGGATTTGGCAATGGTACCCAGGTTGTCGATGACCTCATCGCGGGTCATCCCGATACCGTTATCACTGATGGTCAGAGTGCGCTTTTCTTTATCAGCGGACAGCCGGACATGCAGATCACCGTCATTTCCATACAGTGAACTGTCGGATAAGGCACGGAAACGCAGCTTATCGGCCGCATCAGAAGCGTTGGAGATAAGCTCGCGCAGGAAAATTTCTTTGTTGGAATAAAGTGAGTGGATCATTAACTGCAGAAGTTGTTTTACTTCTGACTGAAAACCACGGGTTTCTTGTTCTTGCAGACTCATGAATAACCTCAAACTGACTTATCAACGAAAAAAAACAGGATAAAAATCAGGTGGGGCCGGTCTTTGGGTTTTCAAGGCAAACGGGGAATTTTTTGTGACAATTCTGAGGAAAAGTGACAGACGGCACAGGCCGTCTGTCCGGGTAACAGGCAGAAACCGCCGTCAGTAATCGCTGTTGTAACGGATTTTCTGACGTCCGGCGATGGAGTGGGACAAGGTCGTGCCATCCACCATTTCCAGCTCACCGCCGACCGGTACGCCGTGGGCGATACGGCTGGCGGAAACATCATACTGCGCGCACATTTCCGCAATATAGTTGGCAGTGGCTTCCCCTTCCACTGTCGGATTGGTAGCCAGGATCACCTCAGTGATGGTTTCCTGAGACAGCCGCTCCTCCAGTTTATCCAGCCCGATATCCATCGGACCGATGCCGTCCAGCGGTGACAGGTGTCCCATCAGCACAAAGTAGCGGCCGGAGAACTGCCCTGTCTGCTCAATCGCGTGGATATCCGCCGGGCTTTCCACCACACAGATAAGACCGGTCTGCTGACGGCGCGGGTTGGCGCAGATAGTGCACTGTTCCTGCTCGGTAAAGGTCCGGCAGTCCCGGCAGTGGCCGATTTCCGACATGGCACGGGTCAGTGCCTGTGCCAGACGCATCCCGCCGCTGCGGTCGCGCTGTAACAGCTGAAACGCCATACGCTGTGCCGATTTCGGCCCGACGCCCGGCAGGCAGCGCAGGGCGTCCATCAGTGCTTCAAGAAGCGGACTGGTTTGCATCAGAACGGCATCTTAAAGCCCGGCGGCAGCTGCATTCCGCTGGAGACTGACGCCATTTTTTCTTTCTGGGTTTCGTCGATACGACGCGCGGCATCATTGAATGCGGCAGCAATCAGATCTTCGAGCATCTCTTTGTCGTCTTCCATCAGGCTTGGATCGATTTCCACGCGGCGGCAGTTATGTGCGCCGTTGATAGTCACTTTAACCAGGCCTGCACCGGATTCACCGGTGACTTCCGTATTTGCAATCTCTTCCTGCATCTGCTGCATTTTATCCTGCATTTGCTGGGCTTGTTTCATGAGATTGCCCAAACCGCCTTTACCGAACATAGTTTTCTCTCTTTGACTAAATTGCGTATTCTAACGCAAGGTGGTTAAACAGGCCGGATACTCTCTTCATCCAGTTCCGCATCAAAAAAGGTCAGCAGAGTCTGAATGGTTTTATCCGTCACAATGGACTGACGCGCCTGCGCCAGCATCTCTTCATAGATAGCCTGCCGCCATTCCAGCGGCGTTTTCATGCTGACATCATCGTCTTCACAAATTGTGAGACTGATAACTTTACCATAAAGTTCACTCAGTGCATCACTCAGCACGCTGTGTGCTGATTTTGAATTCAGGTGGCGCTGTGAGGTGCGCAGATGCAGACAGATACTGTCTTCCCCGGTCTGCTCTTTCACCGCGTTCAGCGCCAGTTGCTGCACCAGTTTCGGCAGCTGCATTTTATCAATATCCGCCGCCCACGGATCCCGTTCCCGGGCAGCAACAGCCAGTTTTTCAGCCACTTCCGGCGTTTTTTCGTGCTCAAGGGCTTTTTTGATATCTTTCGGCCGCGCAACCGGGAGTTTCTCTTCCGGTTCATCCTGTTTCTGCGGACGCCACTGATACGGCTGCGGTTTACCGGATGCTTTCGGCTGTGGTGCAGACACAGCACGGCCCCGGCGGTTTTCAGTCACGGCAGCGAGTCGCTCCAGTGCTGAGTTCGCCGGTTTACCCTTTTCAGTTAAGGTAACCGGCTCAGACTTTTTTGACGGCGGGATCTCCTGCCGGTTCAGTGCGTCACGGGCTTTCAGCAACTGGGCGGTCGGGTTGTTTTCCGTTTCCTGCGGTATCGCCGGCGGTATGCTGCGCGCCGGTGCGTCCGGTGCCGCTGTCTGCGGTTGTGACGGCAGGGAAACCGGTGCCACGGACGGCGCGGTGATCACTTCATCAATCACATTACGCGGATGAAATGCCAGTGCGCGCAGCAGTGCCATTTCAGCGCCCATGCGTCTGTCAGGGGCATACGGCAGCTCTTTGCGGCCGACCAGCAGTGTCTGATAATAGAGTTGCAGATCCGCTGGGGCAATGGCCCGGGCCAGGATGCGCAGACGTTCTTCTGTCACCCCGGCACTGTTATCCTGTACCGGCAGCAGTTGCAGCATGGCGATTTTATGCAGCGCGGCCAGCATTTCTGTCAGCAGGTTATCCCAGTCCGCGCCCCGTGATGCGGCATCATTCACGCCGTTCATCACCTGAACGCCATCCCCTTTCACCAGGGCTTCCAGGATAGTCAGCGGCTGTTCGTCGTCCAGAGTGCCGAGCATCTGCGTTACCACGTCGGTGGTCACTTTTCCGGCCCCCAGGGCAATCGCCTGGTCCGCCAGACTCAGCGCGTCACGCATACTGCCGTCTGCGGCACGGGCCAGTAACAGCCGTGCACGGGCATCGTTTTCAATCTGTTCTGCGGTCAGAATGGTATCGAGCTGCTGACTGATCTGATCCACATCCAGCGCTTTGAGATGGAACTGTAAGCAGCGGGATAAAATCGTCACCGGCAGTTTTTGCGGATCGGTGGTTGCCAGCAGGAATTTGACGTGCTCCGGCGGCTCTTCCAGGGTTTTCAGCAGCGCATTAAAGCTGTGACGGGAGAGCATGTGAACTTCGTCGATAAGATAGACTTTGAAACGCCCGCGCGACGGGGCGTACTGGACGTTATCCAGCAGTTCACGGGTATCTTCCACCTTGGTGCGCGATGCGGCATCGATCTCAATCAGATCAACAAACCGCCCCTGCTCAATTTCCAGGCAGTTCTGGCATTTACCGCACGGCGTGGCCGTGATGCCCTGTTCACAGTTAAGACCTTTGGCAAACAGGCGTGCCAGGGTGGTTTTTCCGACCCCGCGGGTACCGGAAAAGAGATAGGCATGATGCAGCCGCTGATGTTCCAGCCCGTTTGCGAGCGCTGTCAGAACATGCTGCTGACCGATAACCTGTGAAAATGTTTGTGGTCGCCACTTACGGGCAAGGACTTGATAGCTCATGGATTCCGCAGAGAGTGAACATGATTTTCCATCATGCTACCACAGCCTCACCACAATGGGCGAGGCTGAGTTTGCGTTTAATACGGGGAGAGACTCAGCCGCCGGCATATTCCAGCAGGCAGAAGCTGTGCACACCTTCCGCTTCAAGGCGTTCCGCGCCGCCGAGATCAGGCAGGCCGATAATAAAGGCTGCTTCATGCACTTCACCGCCCAGACGACGGATCAGACGGATAGTCGCATTGACGGTACCGCCGGTGGCCAGCAGGTCATCGACAACCAGCACGTTGTCACCACTGCTGATGCTGTCTTTATGCATCTCCAGGGTATCAGTGCCGTATTCCAGATCATAGGTCTCGCTGAGGGTACCACACGGTAATTTCCCTTTTTTGCGGACCGGCACAAAGCCGACACCCAGACGTAACGCAACCGGTGCGCCGAATAAGAATCCACGGGCTTCAGTGCCCACGACTTTGGTGATCCCTTTGTCTGCGAAATGCTCCACCAGCATATCAATCGTCAGACGATAGGCTTCCGGATTGGCCAGTAATGTGGTGATGTCGCGAAACAGTACCCCTTCCTTAGGATAGTCAGGGATAGTCCGGATACTTTCTTTAATAAATTGCAGTTGTTCAGCAGTTGCGCTCATAATGGGTGCCATAGAGATAACACGAAACCTCAGAATCTATGCAAATCAGGGGAAAATTGCAACCGTATCCCGTGACTTTGCCGATTATTTGTTGTTTTATATCAAACAGACTAAAAAATGCTTCTGCAACTATAGATCCTCAACAGATCCTCAACAACGATCCCGGGCACATTTCACTGAGGCGGATAATGAACACCAGACAATTGTTACAGGCGCTGCGGCAGAAAATCAGCGCGCTGGAAGAGCAGATTGCCCCGATAGCAGACCGGGAACTGAGCCAGCGCCGCTTCGATGATACCCTGTTCGCCGCCCGTAATAAAACCCTGCGCCTGTGCATGGATGAATTACTGCACCATACTGACCAGCTGGCGCAGTGTGCGGATGAAAACCGGGCTGAACAGGTACGTTTTCTGGCGGAAAAAATTGTCGCCCAGATTGCGGCACTGAACCGCGAGGCCGCCACTCAGGCGCTGCGCCAGAAAGAACAGAGCTATGTGAAACGGGACAGCCAGGTGGATCTGTATCAGCGTCTGGCGCAGCATCAGGATTATGAGCGCCGCCTGGCTCAGATGACCGATGACCGCGAACTGGCACTCGGCCGCGCACAGACCTTTGCCGAACAGCAAAAAATCCAGAAAGAGCTGGCGGCTCTGGCCGGACGCCTTGTCCGCTGCCGTCAGGCTTTACAGCGCATAGAGCGGCAGATTGAACGCCACGACGGCACCGAATTTTAATCAGATACCGGATACCCCATGAGTCTTGAAAATGCCCCCGATGAGGTAAAACTGGCGGTCGATCTTATCTGTCTGCTGGAAGAGAACCGCATCCCGGCCGCAACCGTGCTCGCGGCGTTACAGATTGTCCGCCGCGATTATGAAAACAAACTGCGCGATACAGAGAACGATCAGGCCGGCTGAGCGCCGTCATCCTTCTCTTTTCCCTGCACCTGTACTTCTTTGCCGCTGTTCTGATCGTGGAGATACACTTCCAGCTGATTGAAGGCGATATTAATATCGTTTTCGCGCGCCATCCGGTCAATCGCGCGGTTCACTTCATCCGTGGTGGCACTGCGGTCGCCGATAGTGCGCACATAGAAACGCAGCTGGTGATCGAGGCTGCTGGCACCAAACTCGGTGAAATACACACCCGGCGCCGGGTCGGTCATTACTTTCGGGTTATCCGTAGCCGCTTTCAGCAAGACCTCTTTCACCTTCGCCAGATCCGAGCCGTAAGCCACACCGACATTAATCACAATCCGCGTTACCGTATCAGAGAGTGACCAGTTGGTCAGGCGCTCGGTCATAAAGGCTTTGTTCGGGATAATGACTTCTTTGCGGTCAAAATCAATCACCGTGGTCGCACGGATGCGGATCTTGTTAACCGTACCGGAGAAAGTACCGATAGTGACGGTATCGCCGATACGGATCGGGCGTTCGAACAAAATAATGATACCCGAAACAAAGTTAGCAAAGATTTCCTGTAACCCGAAGCTGAGACCGAAGGTTAAGGCTGCTGCCAGCCACTGTAATTTACCCCACGACACCCCGAGGGTGCCGAACGCGGCAATCGTCCCGATCCCGACAATCAGATAAGTCAGAATGGTGGTGATAGCGTACGAGGTGCCCTGGCGCAGCGAGAGCCGCGAGAGTACAAGGACTTCAAGCAGACCGGGCAGGTTGCGCATCATTATCCAGGACACCACCACAATCAGGACAGACAGGATCAGATCCCCGAGCGTGATTGCCTCCACCACATTCCCCAGCGCGGTATCGACGTTGTAATGCCACAGCGTGATACTGTCAAAGAAGGAGAAAATGGTAATAAAATCAGACCATATGCCGTAGAACGCCGCTGCAAAGACAATAAACAGAACCATCGAGGTCAGACGCAGTGACTGCTGGTTAATCAGCTCCATCGACATCGGCGGCTCTTCCACAATCACATCCGGGACATCATCCCCCTCATGCTGCTCTTTATGCTGAACCTGCTGTTTCTGCCGGCGGGCCAGCGCACGCTGATAGGTCAGACGCCGTGCCGCCAGTGCCAGGCCGCGCAGACTGGTATGATAGACGATATACCACAGCAGCAGCAGATAGAGACTGTCTATCCAGCGGCTGCTCAGGCGCAGTGCCGTGTAGTAATACCCCAGCCCGACCAGCACCACCAGTACCAGCGGGGAGAATGTCAGTAAAGTCAGCAGGAACGCCCGCACCAGATGAGAGCCCTTCTCGCGCCAGATTTCAATGCAGAACGGCAATGTGAATGCAAAGACAAACACCAGTGCCACCGGCACCACCAGCTGACCAATCACATCATCCACCAGGCGCAGCGGGTATTCCATCCCGTAAGCCGCCCACAGCATAATCGGCAGCAGCGGCAGCGCCAGGCGCACCAGTCTGCGGCGGCCGGTACGGCAGATTTCAGGATCGATCCCGAAGTGTGTGACTGCAATTCCCTCCGGTTTCATAATCCGGTAACTCCACTCGAACAGCACCCAGAAGAGAGCCAGCTGGCGGGAGATAGTCCACATCAGTGCGGAATCCGCACTGCCGGTTTTCAGGCAGAAATAGCCGAAGGCAATCACAAACAGTGAGGACGGCAGGGTTTTGATCAGCATCAGTCCCAGCGCCATTGGTGTGTAGATCTGGCGGTCTTTTTTCAGCCGCCCGACATCAGCATTAATTTCAGCAAGTTTGGTATCAATATTCTTGGTGCCGAAACGCAGCAGCAGCGCAATAATCAGCAGCGGAATAGTAATAAAGAGGGAATCGACAAAACCGTTGATCAGGCTTTGCAGCGACCAGTTCAGATCCAGTGACGTCAGTTCCTGTTTGGCCGCGCCCGGGAAGGACTGGAACCAGGCCAGGTTGACCGGTTTGTTACTGTTGACCCAGAAAATCTGCTGCGCGAGGGTTTTCTCCAGTGAGGCCACCACGGTGACCAGTTGAGTCTGATCCAGCTGCAGGTTAATCGCCTGGGAAATCTGGTTACCCATCTGGGTATTCAGCTGATCCAATAAATCCTGACGGACAGACACCACCTGCATCAGCGCATGTTTCTGAGCCCGCAGCTCTGCTGCGGTCGCCGGCATATCATGGGTTTTGGCGTACTCGTCAATCATGGTGCTGACAAAGTTGTCCGGCTGATAAAGCTTGTCGCGCTGCTGGTTGATTTCAAACTGCGCCAGACGCATATCCGCAATCCGGTCCGGCAAATCTTTAATCAGCAAATCCGGCGGCAGGTAGATCTGCTCTTTAAACAGGATACGGGAGAGCAGCAGGCTGCCGCGCAGCACGGTGATCTGCTCTTTGAGGTTGCGCTCGGATTGCAGTGCGCGATCCAGAATACTGCGTACCTTAATAGAGCGCTGCACCAACTGGTTATTATCGCGGGTGGCGGCGACCAGTTTTTCACTTAAATCATGGTTGAGCGCGATTTCACGCTGCACCAGCGGATCATCCTGCATATTGCGCTGGGTATCATCCGAACTCTGCGCCTCTTTGGCCGCCTCTTCCGAATAATCCAGCCGCTTGCCGCTGACCGTTTCCTGAATTACATCAATATTACTTTCCAGCTGTTTGATGCGCTCCACCACATAGTCACGCTGCACCTGCAGCAGATTCTGTAACTGGGTGTTCGACTGTAATGCCCGTTTCTGATAATCAATCTGCTGCTGTAAGTAATACTGCTCCACCTGAAGGGCTTCAATTTCCGTCGGCCGCAGCACTTTCTGGGCCGCCATCGAATCATTCAGCAGGACGCGGATCTGCTGCAGACGCTGCACATTACCGTACATAATATTCTGTGCGCGCTCAGGCTGAGTCTGGAGAGCAATCAGATCACTATTATAAGAAGAGAGGTTATTCTGTGCGGTCTGCAACGCCTCAAGGGTGCTGTTAAGTTTCAGCTCCAGTTGCGAGAGCGGCAGATTTTCAATGGAGGCCCGGTATTCCGCCAGTCCTTCATCAGTTAATGATTTTATCTGCGTTAATTTTTGTGTGACCTGATCTGACAGTTTCGGGGCTTCATCCACCCGTTTTTTCAGTGCCTGTGATTTTTCTTTCAGGGCATCGAGATTGTCATAAAACACCAGCGCCCGCTCCAGATCCTGCACTGACAGCTTATCAGCGGCAGTCTGTTCTTTGCGGTTATTCAGGGCATTGAGTTCGGTCTGAATGGTGTTGCGGTCAGGAATATCCTGTACGGCCGCCACCGCGCTGTTCTGAACCAGCACCGGCAGCAGAAATATGAAACAGGTAAAAAGACGGAGGAAAATCTGCCTCAGCAGACCGGAAGCCGGGACACGGCTGATTCGCTTCATAATAATATCCACCTGTATCTGCCCTTCCCCGGCTGTCTGTTTCAGGTTATCTGATTAAAAGGTAATGATTTTTTCTGCATCAAGTGACCACTGCGCCAGCTCGGCCAGTGTCCCGACCTGCACGCCGTCCACCAGCGGAAGCTCAGTGATACCGCGGGCATCGGTGCAGGTTTTGCACAGCTTAATGTCTGTTTTCTGTGCCACCAGGATCTCCAGCATCTGTTTCAGGTTATAACCCTCTTTCGGCTGCTGACCGCGTAACCCGGCAACCACCGCATCTGACATCAGAAAAACATTCATCGGCACCTGACTGTCCTGCTCTTTAATCGCAATTGCCAGACGCAGTGCGTTAAATAAAGATTCACTGCCATACGCAGCGCCATTGGCAATAATTAATACAGGCTTCATACATGATATCCTTAAGGTTAATGTTATAAAATGTAAATCAGGCGTCTGCCGGCGGTAGCTGCATATTTTTACTGAGCATTAACATATCCAGATAACCGTCAACCAAATATTCAGCCTGCCCGCTGATATTAAAACTCTCGCTGGAAAAGAGCCAGTTTTCTAACAGCCCGGTTATCATTCCGCGCAGCATGATGGCGGCACGACGCAGGTCGAGAGTTGAAGGCAGCAGCCCCAGTGTGACACTTTCAATCAGGAACGACTCTATTCTTGAGTATTCCGCAGCATATAAATTTTGTCTGATGGTAATTAATTCGCTCATTTCACCGGTAAATTCACATTTATGAAATGAAATGCTCAGAATAGCCCGCATTTTGGGATCGGAAGCCACAGACGTCAGAATGTAAATTAATATTTTCTTAAACACTAAAAGTGGATTATCCGGGTATTTTGCCCGATACTCTTGTTCAATAAAGCCAATTTTCGTATCGGTTATCGAACAGACTTCAGTAAACAGATCAACTTTATTTTTGAAGTGCCAATAGATCGCACCACGGGTCACACCTGCTTGTTTTGCAATATCCACTAATGACGTCGCAGACACGCCCTGCTCACTGAAGGCGGTTAACGCGGCATCAATAATCTGGCGGCGGGTTTCTCCGGCCTGTTGTTTAGTTTTTCGTGCCATGTAAGGCCTGTGTCATCTGAAGTTAATTTACATACATTCGTGTATGTTTGTATTATAGCACGCTGATTTATTAGTTAATCAACCATATTTACCGGTTAAAAATCGACATTTTATAGAGGTTTACTATGCGAAAAAACAGAGGCGTTCTACCTCTGGCGATGCTCGTTCTGTCCGGGAGCTTTCTGCTGTCCGGATGTGGTGAAGAGCAGAAGCAAGGGGGCGAAATGCCACCGCCGGATGTTAAAGTCGTCACACTGAAAGCTGCACCACTGACAGTGAGCACGGAACTGCCGGGACGAACTTCTGCTTACCGCATCGCGGAAGTGCGCCCTCAGGTCGGCGGCATTATTTTAAAACGCAACTACAAAGAAGGAAGTGACGTCAAAGAAGGCGAATCGCTCTATCAAATTGATCCGGCTCCTTTTCAGGCCACGCTGAACAGCGCGCAGGCTGAACTGGCAAAAGCCAGAGCGAATGCCGAACTGGCCCGCCTGACAGTGAACCGCTATAAACCGTTGCTGGGAACAAACTATATCAGCCGCCAGGATTATGATGAGGCTGTCTCCACACATGCACAGGCTCAGGCTGCGGTCCGGGCTGCACAGGCAGCTGTTCAGACAGCACAAATCAACCTGAACTATACCAAAGTCACTTCACCGATTTCCGGTCTGTCCGGTAAATCAAACGTGACTGAAGGTGCATTAGTGGCAACAGGTCAGAGCCAGCCGCTGACACTGGTTCAGCAGATTGACCCTATCTATGTGGATGTGACCCAGTCCAGCGATGATTATCTGCGCCTGAAACACGAAATCGCCAGCGGTGCCGTGGATAAAGAACAGGGCAAAGTTGCGGTCAGCCTGGTGACAGCTGAAAACAAAGATTATACCCATAAAGGTTATCTGGAATTCTCCGATGTGACTGTCGACGAAACCACCGGCTCCATCACCATGCGTGCTGTGTTCCCTAACCCGCAGGAATCCCTGCTGCCGGGCATGTTTGTCCGCGCCCGTGTGGATGAAGGTGTGCGTCCTGACGCCATCCTGGTTCCGCAGCAAGGGGTTATCCGTACAGCAAAAGGCGGTGCGGTGGTTAACGTGGTTAACGCCAAAAACGAAATCGAAGTCCGTCCGGTCACTGTCGGCCAGGCATATGGTAACAAATGGCTGGTTACCGCCGGTGTGAATAACGGCGAACGTGTTGTTGTCGAAGGCTTCCAGAAAATCAAGCAGGGTGCTGTCGTTAAGGCAACAGAGGTGGATTTAAATGCACAGCCGGCAACAGCTGCGCCGAAAGAAACTGAATCTGCCAGGAAGTCCCAATAAGGAGTCAGTGATTCATGCCAAAGTTTTTTATTGAAAGACCGATATTTGCATGGGTAATCGCCATTATTACCATGCTTGCAGGTCTGTTGGCGATCATGAAACTGCCGGTGGCACAGTATCCGACTGTTGCCCCGCCGGCGATTTCGATTTCCGCAACCTATCCGGGTGCGGATGCCGAGACGGTTCAGAATACGGTAACCCAGGTTATCGAACAGAACATGAACGGTATCGACAAAATGGTGTACATGTCTTCAACCAGTGACTCAGCAGGTAACATGAGTATCTCGCTGACCTTTGAAGCTGACGCCGATCCGGATATTGCCCAGGTTCAGGTACAGAACAAACTGCAGCTGGCTATGCCGTTACTGCCGCAGGAAGTGCAGCAACAGGGGATTACGGTTCAGAAATCAACCAGCTCCTTCCTGTTGGTTGCCGCGTTTATTTCCGATGATAAAGACATGACGCAGGATGATATTGCGGACTATGTCGGTTCAAACGTGAAAGACCCGCTCAGCCGTGTAACCGGTGTGGGGGAAACCCAGCTCTTCGGTACCCAGTACGCCATGCGTATCTGGCTCGATCCCGATAAACTGGTGAAGTACAACCTGACCACTGTCGATGTTATCAATTCGATTAAAATTCAGAACAACCAGGTTGCTGCCGGTCAGCTCGGGGGAACGCCCTCTGTTAAAGATCAGCGTCTGAACGCATCGATCATTGCACAGACCCGGCTGAATACTCCTGAGCAGTTCCAGGAAATCATGCTGCGCGTGAATACTGACGGTTCTGTTGTCCGTCTGAAAGACGTTGCTTATGTGGAACTCGGTGCAGAGAACTACGGGATTATCGCGCGTTATAACGGTAAACCATCTGCCGGTATCGGGGTTAAACTTGCCACAGGGGCCAACGCCCTGGATACAGCAAACGCAGTTCGTGAAAAACTGGCTGAAATGCAGCCGTATTTCCCGGACGGAATGCAGGTTGTTTATCCATACGATACAACACCATTCGTTAAAATCTCCATTTTCGAAGTGGTGAAAACACTGGTCGAAGCAATCATGCTGGTGTTTGTGGTGATGTATCTGTTCCTGCAAAATTTCCGTGCAACATTGATCCCGACTATCGCTGTTCCGGTCGTGTTATTAGGTACATTCGCCGTTCTTGCCGCCTTCGGGTATTCGATAAATACCCTGACGATGTTCGCGATGGTGCTGGCCATCGGCCTGCTGGTGGATGACGCCATCGTGGTGGTGGAAAACGTTGAACGTGTTATGCAGGAAACCGGCCTGCCGCCGAAAGAAGCCACAAAAGTATCGATGGGGCAGATTCAGGGTGCCCTGATGGGTATCGCCATGGTGCTTTCTGCGGTATTTATTCCGATGGCGTTCTTCGGGGGTTCAACCGGGGCAATTTACCGTCAGTTCTCTGTAACTATCGTATCAGCCATGATCCTGTCAGTATTAGTGGCATTAATTCTGACACCGGCCCTGTGTTCCACCATGCTGAAGCCTATCAAACAGGGCAGCCACGGTGCTCAGACCGGATTCTTCGGCTGGTTCAACCGGATCTTTGAGAAACAGACTCACCACTATACTGACAGCGTGGGTCGCATGCTGCGCGGTACCGGTCGTTATCTGCTGCTGTATGTTGTGCTGGTTGCAGCCATGATTGTGATGTTTGTCCGTCTGCCGTCTTCCTTCTTACCGGAAGAAGACCAGGGGGTATTCCTTGCCATGGTTCAGTTACCTCCGGGCTCCACACAGGAACAGACTCAGGTTGTCCTTAATGAAGTCAGTGATTACTTCATTAATACTGAGAAGAATGTGGTGGAATCTGCCTTTACCGTTAACGGCTTCGGTTTCGCCGGTCAGGGACAGAACATGGGTCTGGCTTTCGTTGTCCTGAAAAACTGGGATGAACGTAAAGCGAAAGAAGATAAAGTGGAAGCTATTGTCGGCCGTGCCAACGCGAAATTCAGCCAGAATTCAGGCGCCATTATTTATGCGTTCAACATTCCGGCAATTGTTGAGCTCGGCACATCCAGCGGCTTTGACCTTGAACTGATGGACAATGCCAACCACGGACATGAAGCTCTGACTCAGGCCCGTAACCAGTTACTGGGACTTGCAGGCAAACATCCGGATATGCTGGTTCAGGTTCGTCCGAACGGGATGGAAGATACATCTCAGTATCATCTCTATGTTGATCAGCAGAAAGCTGAAGCATTAGGTGTGGACATCAGCACTATCAATGCGACAATGAGCACCATGTTCGGCGGAACATACGTCAACGACTTTATCGATCGCGGACGTGTCAAAAAAGTCTATATTCAGAGTGATGCACAATTCCGTATGCTTCCTCAGAATATTTCTGAACAGTATGTCCGCAATAACAACGGTCAGATGGTTCCGTTCTCCGCCTTTGTTGATACGAAGAAAGATCCGTGGTCATTTGGTTCACCACGTCTGGAGCGTTACAACGGTTTACCGGCTATGCAGATTCAGGGGAGTGCCGCACCGGGTAAAAGTAGTGGTGATGCGATGAACCTGATGGAAGACCTGGCAAAAGAATTGCCGCCTGGCTTCGGCGTTGAGTGGACAGGTATGTCTTATCAGGAAAAAATGTCCGGTAACCAGGCGCCTGCGCTGTATACCATCTCACTCATTATCGTCTTCCTTTGTCTGGCAGCGTTATATGAAAGCTGGTCGGTTCCGTTCTCTGTTATGCTGGTCGTTCCGCTCGGGGTTATCGGCGCGCTGTTGCTGACCCATGCACGCGGGCTGGAAAACGACGTGTACTTCAAGGTCGGCCTGCTGACAACCATCGGTCTGTCGGCGAAGAACGCCATCCTGATTGTGGAATTCGCCAAAGACCTGATGGAGAAAGAAGGTAAAGGGCTGATTGAAGCAACACTGGAAGCCGTTAAGATGCGTCTGCGTCCTATCCTGATGACATCACTGGCCTTTATGCTCGGGGTTATTCCGTTAGTCCTGAGTAACGGTGCCGGTTCCGGTGCACAGAACGCCGTAGGTACAGGTGTGTTCGGTGGTATGATCGCCGCAACCTCACTGGCTATCTTCTTCGTACCGGTCTTCTATGTGGTTATCCGCCGCCGCTTCAGTAAGAAGAATGAGGACATTGAGCATGCTCATGCGGTAACGCAAAAGAGCGATAGTCCTGACGGATTTTAATCCTGCTTAAACATAAAAAGGTCACATTAGTGACCTTTTTTATTTTTTTGACATGATGAATATTTTTAAATTTGAGTAAGAAAAACTTAAATAAACAATAGATGAATGTAAATTATAACATTTTGCAAATGTAAGGTTTTGTCATAACACGTTATGATTCATCACCTGCCCTTTCCCATAAAAATTCAGTAAATTTAAGCAGATGAGTAATTATAACCTGTGTATCAGCGCATTTATTCTGCATTTAAATTTACTTTTTTTGTATTTTGGCTAGTGACAAGAGCGGAAATAGTGTTATATTACTAACAGGGTTAACTCAGACCTTTTTATTCACATCTTTTTCCGGAACATCACGTTCACTGACTGAAACAGATTAACACGTAATCAGCGTCTGGTTATCCGCTTGTGCTGAACGGAACTTTACATTACCTTTATTTATAACTAAAGGCTGATGATATATATAATACACCGACGTCGATAACGTAATAACTTACTCATGTGTTAATTATAATTTAACGTTTTTCAGCGCCTTATCATTCCCGGTTACATTCAGGAGGTGATTATGGACGAGTATTCTCCACGAAATTACGATATTGCGGTACTGAAGTATCTGTGTGATGAACTTTGCCGTGAAGGCACACAAACCCTCATCAGAAGCAATAATTATTGGGTTAATGATTTAGCCTCAGATTCAAACTTAAAACTTAACGAATTATTAGGTTACATTGCTGACGTGGCCTGGAGTTTTAAGATAAAACATACACAAAATAAGGATCTCATCTCATTTGTCGATGAATACATCGATGAAACTTACGCGCTGTTTGGTCAGATGGAAGTTTCGTTTAATGACGTTGAGGAATGGAAGAAGATGGCATCACTGGTAAGCAGCATGCTGACCAGCGAGGGGCATCTTGTCCACTAACGGAATACAGACTTATATATCAGTATATTGCGTACTAACAACTCAGCAAGAAGATAACATATGATGACTAAACTGGACTATCTCATGCGCTTACGTAAGTGCACTTCTATTGAAACACTGGAACGTGTCATTGAGAAAAACAAATATGAACTGACTGATGATGAGCTGGAGGTTTTTTATTCAGCAGCCGATCATCGTCTGGCCGAATTAACCATGAATAAACTGTATGACAAAATCCCGGCATCTGTCTGGAAATTTGTCCGTTAATTCAAACTGCTGTAACCGCCTCTCTTTCAGGCAATAGTCTTATTTTTAGTGATCCCGGGCCAAAGGCACAGCTGACTGACTTTGGCTTCCGATCATGCCCGCTATTTATCCCGCTATTCTTTACGTATATTACGATACAGATATAATTTATAACAAAAGCATATATTTTATGTTTGTTTCACTCACCAGATTATTAAATGACGATACCCATTTATTAAACTCAATGTATAGCGAAAATTTCATTTTCACTGTTTACCACTATAATGGGTTAAATCAAAAATAAGATTTTTACCTGAACATGCGATTTTATGTGAAACTCTCTCTTTTACACTAAGAACATAAAACAAATTTTACCTATATTGCTATATCCTTATATCTGATGTTGCCCGCTGAATGCCGGAGTTTGTGCGGACAGGGATAATGTTAAATTATGAATATATGAATAATATGCGCCGGATGAATAACGGGAGAAACTCGCTGTGCAGACAGAGGCAAACGGTATCAATAACGGGATAATCACAGAGACGGGTACAACAGAAATGGATGGGGGCCTTGCCAGCGACATCCCGGCACACAATTCCCCTGCTATGGCTGCTTCCTTCCGGACCTGACCGAGTTAACAAGTTCATGTTGCGGGAGAACCAACAAAGCCCCCATAGGAACCCTCAATAATGAGGCTGTGCCATTATCCGGGATCAGCACTGAAATAGCAAGGCAACCGGTGCTGACCGCTGTATTTTTACACACTACTGACACAACGACATACCTCTGCCGGTCAGGAACCGCACATAACGGCGGTTTATCATTTTTCAATTGCACTGACAGCGATTAGAATGACCGCTTCCTGCTGAAAATACTTAATAAGGGTAACCATGAGCCTGGCATTAGAAAATCTGATAAACCTGATGGCACTCGAAAAACTCGAAGACGGGTTATTCCGGGGGCAAAGTGAAGATCTCGGCCTGCCGCAGGTCTTTGGCGGACAAGTTGCCGGACAGGCACTGTATGCAGCGGGACAGACCGTTCCGGCTGATCGCCGCGTTCATTCATTCCACAGCTATTTTCTGCGCCCCGGCGACAGCCATAAACCGATTATTTATGATGTGGAAAATCTGCGTGACGGCAAAAGTTTCAGTGCCCGCCGTGTCAGCGCGATTCAGAACGGAAAACCGATTTTCTATGTGACCGCCTCTTTCCAGGGGGAAGAGAGCAGTTTTGAGCATCAGAATGCCATGCCGGAAGTTCCGGGCCCTGACGGACTCGCCTCTGAAACTGATATTGCCCGCAAGATCGCCGCGAATCTGCCACCGAAAATGCAGGCACTGTTCCTGCGTGAGCAGGCTATTGAATGGCGGCCGGTGCGTTTTTGCAGCCCGTTTCAGAACCCGGAGAATCCGCCGGTGCGTTATACCTGGCTGAAAACCAACGGCACCATACCGGATGATCAGGCGCTGCATCAGTATCTGCTCAGTTATGCTTCTGACTACAATTTCCTGCCGACTGCCCTCCAGCCACACGGCTACGGCTTTATGCAGCCGGAAATTCAGATTGCCACGATTGATCATTCCATGTGGTATCACCGCCCGTTCCGGCTGGATGAATGGCTGCTGTATGCCGTGGAAAGCCCGACAGCGTCCGGCGGACGCGGGTTTGTCCGTGGTCACTTCTATAATCAGACCGGCGTGCTGGTTGCATCTACTGTACAGGAAGGCGTTCTGCGCTTGCGGGATATTTAAGCGCCTGCGGTAAAAAAGCCCCCGCTGTACATCGGTGAGCGGGGGCTTACTTTTTTTCAGCTATGAGCGGTTATAGGCCTGTTCACCATGCGTACTGATATCCAGCCCGCTGATCTCATCTTCTTCTGTGCAGCGTACACCGGTTGTCAGTGCCGCGCATTTGAATGCGATGTAAGTAATCACTCCGCTCCAGAGCACAGTAACCAGGATGCTTTCCGCCTGAATCCATACCTGATGCAGCATAGTGACACCTTCTGCATAGCCGGTACCGCCGAGAGCAGACGCAGTAAACACGCCGGTCAGCAGACAGCCCGCAATACCGCAGACGCCGTGGATCCCGAAGACATCGCAGACATCATCCGCTTTCAGGCGGCGCTTCAGTGCAGTGACGCCCCAATAACCGGCAATACCGCTGATAAGGCCGATAACTATCGCCCCCGCGACGCCCACCGTCCCGGCCGCCGGGGTGATCCCGACCAGACCACCGATACAGCCGGAACACGCACCGAGAAGTGAGGGCTTACCCCGCATGCACCACTCTGCAATCACCCACGCCAGCACGCCCGCCGCCACCGCAATCACGGTATTCAGAAAAGCCAGTGCTGCAATACCATCCGGTTTTCCGGCCGATCCGGCATTAAACCCGAACCAGCCGATATAGAGGATCGCCGTACCGGTAAATACCATCGGCAGACTGTGCGGTTTGGTGGCGGTTTTCCCCGGTAACAGGCGCGGTCCCAATATGTAAGCACCAACTAACCCGGCAACCGCCGCGTTGATATGCACAACGGTTCCCCCGGCAAAATCCAGTGCACCATCTTCCGCCAGCCAGCCGCCGCCCCAAACCATATGCGCCATCGGTACATAAGCCAGAGAGAACCAGATAACGGTGAACAACAGAAAGGCCGTGAATTTGATCCGTTCTGCCAGCGCACCGGTGATAAGTGCAACAGTAATTGCCGCAAAAGAGCCCTGGAAAATAACATGTGTCAGCTGGCTGATACTGCCGCTGTTACTGACAGGCGTGATCCCGCTGAGAAATGCATGAGACAGACCGCCAATCACCCCATTTCCGTCAGAAAATGCCATGCTGTAGCCATAAAAAACCCATAACAGCAGCACCAGCGCGAAGCTGACAATCACCTGTGTCATGACTGATAACACATTCTCACGTCGTACCAGTCCGCCGTAAAACAGCGCGATACCGGGAAGTGTCATAAAATACACCAGTGCGGCACAAATCAGCATAAAACCATTATCCGCACGCTCCATTCCTTCCGTTGCACTGAATGCCGGAAGCGGCAGCGCCGCGGACATCACAACAGGCAAGACCATTTTTCGTTTCATCATCTGAGCATCTCCGCGCGGTTTAAATAGCTTCATCATTTTGTTCACCGGTACGGATCCGCACCGCCTGAGTAATGTCTGAAACAAATATTTTCCCGTCACCGATACTGCCGGTATATGCCGAGCGGCAAATTGCCTCAATAATGCGATCAAGAGAATCATCAGGCACAACAATCGTAAGCTGCGTCTTCGGCAGAAAATCCGTGCTGTACTCTTCCCCCCGGTACAGCTCAGTGTGCCCCTTCTGTCTGCCCGCACCCCGTACTTCCAGTACAGTTAATCCCTGAATACCCTCTTCGTTCAGCGCATCTCTGACGTCATTAAGTTTAAAAGGCTTGATGATGGCCATTATCATTTTCATCGCATTCTCCGCTTCAGGTTGCTGGTGTCCTGAGGACAAATTGCAAAAGTGATGCCAATAAGCAGAATGGAAATTAAATCTATTAATTACAATGAGATAAAAATAAAAAAGGTGTCTGATTCATCAGACACCTTTTCCTGTGATGCGGGGATTGCACTTTTTTACAGCATCATGCACCTGTTTATGTGAACGATCTCACAATTATAGTGCAGGGGTATAGTTCTCTTCCGGGGCGTTGAGTGATTCCCCGACCTGCTGCAGCTGATACATCTGGTAATAGCGGCCCTTCTCTGCCAGTAACGCCCGGTGAGAGCCGGATTCCGCCATTTCGCCGCGGTTGAGCACATAAATGGTGTCCGCATCGACAATCGTGGACAGTCGGTGTGCAATCACCACCAGTGTGGTTTCACGGCGGATCAGCTGTAAGGCTTTCTGGATAGCCTGCTCAGTACCGGAATCGATATTGGCGGTTGCCTCATCCAGTATCAGGATTTTCGGGGTCTGCACCAGCACCCGTGCCATGGCCAGCAACTGTTTCTGCCCGTCAGACAAGGTGTTACCCTGCTCACCCAGTTCGGTATCCAGCCCGTATTCAAGCTGTGAGACATGCTCACTCAGCTGAACCATCTCCAGCACCCGGTGAATGCGCTCATCATCAATATCCCGTCCGAGGGTGATATTGTCGCGGAAAGAGGCGGCCATAATGACCGGATCCTGCTGCACCATCGCGATGCCCTGCCGCAGTGCTTTATGTGAGAATTGTTCCAGCGGACGCCCACCGAGGCTGATTTCCCCGGCCTGCCACGGATAGTAGCCCATCAGCAGGTTTGCCAGTGTGCTTTTCCCGCTGCCGGTATGCCCGACAAAGGCGACAAAACTGTGCTCCGCCACATCGATACTGATATCACGCAGCACCGGTTTTCCGGGTTGATAGGCAAATGTCAGGTGTGATACACGGATACTGCCGCCGGTCAGCGGCTGATCATCTGCCCCGTATTTCTGCTGCGGGCTGTCCATCAGCTCAAAAACACGCTCACCGGAAATCACCGCCTGCTGTAAAACAGACTGCTGGGATGTCAGCGTGATAAGCGGTTCATTCAGCCGCCCGAGGTAGGTGATAAACGCATATAACACCCCGACGCCGATAACGCCGGTGCCCTCAACCCCGAACAATAACATCAGACCACAGAGGATCGCCGCCGAAAACAGGCTCAGCAGCGGACGCAGCAAAATGCCGTCCAGCCGCAGTGCCGCCATTCTGACCTCATAATGACGGCGGTTGGCGGCAAACATCCTTTCCCCGAAACGCGCCTGCTGGCGGAACTGCTGAATCACTGTCATGCCGCTGATAATTTCATGGAAACCATCGTTAATATCGGCCAGATAACTGCGCACCCGGCGCACAATCGGCGTGCTCAGCCGCTGATAGATCCACATCACCAGCATCACCGCCGGGAACATCGCGGTTGCCACCAGCGCCATCCGCCACTCCAGGGAGTACATGGCAATCAGCATCACCACAATCAGCGCCACGCTGCGGAACAGTGTCGGCAGCACGTTGACAAACAGGTCTTTGATCATCTCCGTATCATTGGTGACACGGGAGATCAGCTGCCCGACCGGCTGGGTGTCAAATGCACTCAGCGGCTGGCGCAGCGCGGCATCCATCACATCGGCGCGCAGTGTCTGGACCACGCCGACAGCGGCCTGATTGAAATAAATCAGCTGAAAATAATGCAGCAGCGATGCGGCAATCTGTAAGGCGACAAACCCGGCCACCAGCAATAATGTCACTGACAGGACAATCTGATTTTTCGCCACCATATTGTCGATAAAATAGCTCACCAGAACCGGTGCGGCGACTTCAGCAATGGCTGTCAGCCACAGCATCACAATGGCAACGGCCATCGGACGGCGGTAGTTACGGCCATAGCCGAGCAGACGTTTCAGCGACGGCCACAGGTTTTTTGCCGCTTCCGGGCGGGTCTGTTCACTCATCGAGCGCGGCCTCTAACTGCTGATAATGATACATCTCACGATACCATCCGTTCTGATTAATCAGTTCCTGATGACGCCCCTGTGCACTGATACCGCCCTGTTGCAGCACCAGAATATTGTCGGCTTCAGTCAGCGCTGAGAGCCGGTGCGCACTGATAATCACCGTACGGCCTTCCCCCCAGCGCCGCAGATTCTGCAGGATCCGGTATTCCGTCTGCCCGTCCACTGCGGAAAGTGCATCATCGAGGATCAGGATCTCCGCATCCATCAGCAAAGCACGGGCAATGGAGATCCGCTGTTTCTGCCCGCCGGACAGCATCACGCCCCGCTCACCGGCCTGAGTCTCATAACCGAGCGGCAATCGTTCAATATCATCATGAACACTGGCCAGCCGGGCCGCGTGTTCAATTTCTTCCTGTGTTGCCCCGGGCCGCCCCAGCGCAATATTATTGGCGATAGTATCGGAGAACAGAAACGGCGTCTGATTCACCACCGCCAGCCGGGCATGCCAGCCGGCGAAGGTCAGTTCCGGCAGCGGTCTGCCCTGAAAACAGATACTTCCCGCTGTCACATCATAATGACGCTGGATTAATGCCAGCAGCGTGGATTTGCCGCAGCCGGTCGGGCCGCACAACCCGAGCAGCTGGCCCGGTCTGAGGGTAAAACGGATATCATGCAGAACCGCCCGGCGGCTTTCCGGATAGCAGAATTCATTCACGGCAACGGACAGCTCGCCGCGTCCCGGTTGCGGGGATTCTGTACCATCCGCCAGTACCGGCGGGGTTTCAAGAAGAGATTGGATCCGGCTGTAGGCCGCGCTGCCGCGCTCCACAATGTTAAACATCCAGGCTAATGCCAGCATCGGCCAGATCATCAGCCCGAGATACATAATAAAGCTGGTCAGCCCGCCGAGCGTCAGTGTGCCCTGCATCACCATCCAGCTGCCGCCGGCAACCGCGAGCAGGTTTGACATCCCGATAGCCATTATAATGGTCGGGTCGAAACGGGCATCTATCTGTGCCACATGCATATTTTTGCGTCCGGCTTCCGCCGCAACGGATTCAAACCGGGAAGACTGGTGATCTTCCAGGCCAAAAGCTTTAATCATCCGGATACTGCTGAGGCTTTCCTGCGCGTGGTTATTCAGGGAGGAAAATGCACCCTGCGCTGTTTTAAAGCGCTGATGCAGCTGCTGCCCGTAACGTTTGATAGCCAGAGCCATCAGCGGCATCGGCAGCAGGGAAAGCAGTGTCAGCTGCCAGCTGATCTCAATACTCATCGTCAGCAGGACCACCAGTCCCATGACAAAAGAATCCACCAGCGTCAGCACTCCCTCTCCGGCGGCAAACACCACTTTGTCCACATCATTGGTACTGCGGGCGATCAGGTCACCGGTCCGGTAACGGTGATAAAAGGCCGGAGACTGGCGGCTGAACTGCTGATAAAAATCCTGACGCAGACGCACCGCCAGCTTGTAGGAGGCACCGAATAACCAGACCCGCCAGATATAGCGCAGAATATAAATCACCAGTGCGATAAGCAGCATCACGCCGACCCAGACCCACAGCGTGGTGGTGGTCATCGTCTCTTTGGTCACGCCGTCAACAATGATGCCGACAAAGCGCGGCGGCAGGATCTGTAACACCGCGATAATGATCAGAAAAGTGACCGCACCGGTATAGCGCCGCCATTCACTGAGGAAATACCATTTTAATTGGGCAAATAATCTCACAGGATCCCGTATAACATCTCAGGTTAATAATCAGTCCGCTTTGCATTTCTCCGGAATCGGCAATGCGGTGGTGTACTTTATGCGCTCCATCGCAAAATTGGAAGTCACATCAATTAAACCGGGCACACCGTTAACCAGTTTTTTGTAAAAATGATCGAAGCATTTCATGTCCACCACCTCGACCTGCAGCATGTAGTCAAATTCCCCGGCCATCCGGTAAAACTCCACCACATCAGGCATCTGCTGAACAAATTCCACAAACTGAGTATACCACTCACTGCTGTGGTGCTGTGTCTTGATCATGACGATCACCGTCAGTCCCAGCCCGAGCTTCTCCGGGTCCAGCAGCGCCACACGTTTGCGGATATACCCTTCATCTTCCAGCCGTTTCAGCCGTTTCCAGCAGGGAGTGGATGTCAGGTTCACCGCTTCGGACAGGGTGTTCAGTGATAATGCAGCATCTTCCTGCAAAAGTTGTAACAATTTACGGTCTGTTTTATCTAACATATCACCACCAGAGAGAATAAATTTCTCCATATCATGCATGATACAGAAAATAGAAAAAGCCTTTTCTCTCACAGAATTGCTAAGATGCATCAACAGACCGTGAGGAGATACTACATGACAACCCAATGGACCACATCCGCCATTAATGCCATTCAGGCCGATTATCAGCGCAGTGCTGACACCCACCTGATCCCGCTGGAATTACCCGTTTACCCGGGGGTTTCATTATATCTCAAAGATGAAAGCACTCACCCGACCGGCAGCCTGAAACACCGCCTGGCGCGTTCGCTTTTCCTGTACGGCCTGTGTAACGGCTGGATCCGCGAAGGCACACCGGTGATTGAAGCGTCCTCCGGCAGCACCGCTGTCTCTGAAGCGTACTTCGCCCGTCTGCTCGGCCTGCCGTTTATCGCCGTGATGCCGCGCTGCACCGCACGCCGCAAAATTGAACAGATTGAGTTCTACGGCGGACAGTGCCACTTTGTGGACAGCAGTGCGCAGATTTATGCAGAATCCGAGCACCTGGCCCGCGAAACCGGCGGCCACTATATGGATCAGTTCACCTATGCCGAGCGTGCCACTGACTGGCGCGGCAACAACAATATTGCCGAAAGTATTTACCGTCAGATGTCACGGGAAGCCCATCCGGTGCCGCGTTACATTGTGATGAGCGCAGGTACCGGCGGTACTTCTGCCACGCTCGGCCGGTTTATCCGCTATCAGGGACATGACACAAAACTGGTTGTCGTCGATCCTGAAAACTCTGTTTTTTATGACTGCTACCATCAGAAATGCTCGCATCTGCGCTGCGATACCGGCAGTAAGATTGAAGGCATCGGCCGTCCGCGCGCGGAACCGTCTTTTATCCCGGGCGTGATTGATGATGTGATCAAAGTCAGTGACCAGTGCAGTATCGCCACCCTTTACTGGCTGGAAAAACTGCTCGGCCGCCGCACCGGTGCCTCCACCGGTACCAACGTCTGGGGCGCACTGCAACTGGCGAAACAGATGCATGAACAGCAACAAACCGGCTCAATTGTGACACTGATTTGCGACAGCGGCGAACGCTATCCGGACACCTATTACAACCCGCAGTGGGTGGCAGACAACATCGGCGATCTGACTGACGCACAGGCAACACTACCCAAATGGTGATGCAGCCGTTACCATAAACCTTATCTTTTTATAATGAGGTTTACCGATGAAACGTGCTGTGGTCGTATTCAGTGGCGGGCAGGACTCCACAACCTGCCTGATTCAGGCACTACGCAACTATGATGAAGTGCATTGTGTGACGTTTGATTACGGACAGCGCCACAGTCAGGAAATAGACGTTGCCCGTAAACTCAGCCTGAAACTGGGTGCAGCGGCACATAAGGTGCTGGATGTCTCTCTGCTGAATGAACTGGCGGTCAGCAGCCTGACCCGTGATAACATCCCGGTGCCCGGGTTCAGTGAAAGTGAACAAAGTGATATTCCGAATACCTTTGTCCCGGGCCGTAATATCCTGTTTCTCACCCTGACGGCGATTTATGCTTATCAGGTCAATGCAGAAGCGATTATCACCGGTGTCTGTGAAACCGATTTTTCCGGTTATCCGGATTGCCGGGACGAGTTTGTCAAAGCACTGAACAAAGCCGTCAACGCCGGTCTTGCCCGTGATATCCGCTTTGAAACCCCGCTGATGTGGCTGGATAAAGCACAAACCTGGGCGCTGGCTGATTATTACGGACAACTGGATACCGTCCGCACAGAAACACTGACCTGCTATAACGGCATTCAGGGGGATGGCTGCGGGGAATGCGCCGCCTGCCATCTGCGCCGCAACGGACTGGACAGCTATCTTGCTGATCGCAGTGCTGTTATGGCCGCCATGAAAAAAATTACCGGCCTGCATTAAGTGCCTGTTACGCCCGGCAACCCGCCGGGCGCTCTTCTGCTCTGACGGTGATCAGTCCTCTTTCGGTGCCGTCAGCAACTCAAATTTATCGCGGATCTCCCCTTCAATCGGGATCGCTTTACCGGTTTTCATATTTACAAAGACAAAGGTCACTTCCGCATCCGCCACAACCTGCTTATCTTCCTGACGGGTAATTATCTGTTTGAGAACACCGCTTTTCTGCCCCGCGTGCTGTAAATAGCTGTCTATCACCAGCCGCTCTCCCACATACACCGGCAGCCGGTAGTTAATATTGATATTCACCACCACCACGGCGATATCCATCTGTTTGAACCAGCGGTAAGCATCGTAGCTTTCCAGCCAGTCCCAGCGGGCGGCCTCCAGAAACTCCAGATAACGCGCATTGTTAACATGTCCGAAGGCATCAATATGGTAGCCAATCACTTTAATTGTGGTGCTCATAATATCTCTCCCTTTACTCTGTTTCCGGTATTCCCTTCCCCGTCAGCCCGGGGAAGGGAAATCAGCCTCTGCTGATATTACAACTCTATCTTATCGCTGTTCATCGTAAAAATACGCTCACCAATACCATATACATCCTTCAGTTGTTCCGCAGAAGTAAATGGTCCGTTTTCCGTGCGGTACTCCACAATCCGCTGTGCTTTTTTCGGCCCGACACCACTGAGTTCCCGGGCCAGTTCTTCCGCAGTCGCGGTATTAATGCTGATGCGGTTTGTTTCCTGTGCAACAGACTGCTGAACCTGCGCACTGTCTGCCGGTGGTGCAGCCTGAGCCAGTGCGGAAGTACTGAAAAAACCGCCGGTTAACAGTGCTGATGTTAATAATAATGCAGATGTCCATTTTGTTTTCATGCTATTTCTCCTTTTGTGTTTAGCACGAAACGGAGTGTCGCAAAAATTTTTTCTGCCGGGGGATTTTCAGAACAGAAATGCGAAAGGCTGCGAACGCAGCCTTTCAGATGATGTAAAACGACATTTTATTTTTCGGTACAGATCGAAAAATTTTAGTTCATATTTCTCACATCAATATCTGCGTTAGCACGCAGGTTCAGCAGTAATGATTCCAGCTCAGTGGACGCCATTTGCTGACGCAGCACTGTACGCAGTTCAGTTTTTTCCTGATCCGTTGCCGTACCGGCTGTGACTTTATCCAGCTGTACCAGAACAATGTTACCCTTGCCGTCAATGGTGCGGCTGTAGGTCGGTTTACCGTCCGCAGGATGCGGCTGGGTAAAGGCAGCATTGATAACCGGGTCTGACGGATTCAGGCGCTGAACAGTCTGCTCTGCACCGAATTTCACACCGGCTTCTGTTAACGCGGCGTCGCCTTTACCTTCTTTCAGTGCCGTCAGCAGTTTATCCGCTTCCGCATTCAGCGCGGCTTCCGCTTTGCTGCGCTTCACCAGCGCGTCAATGTCTGACTTCACTTTTTCAAAGGATTCCACTGCTTCCGGACGATATTCATCAACACGGATCACAAAGGCACGGTCACCGGAAACGGTGATGATGTCAGAGTTAGCACCGGAAGGTCCTTTCTCATCAAACAGTTTGTTTTCCGTTAATGCTTTTAACACTTCCGGATAGTTAACCGCATCCGGCAGACTGTTCAGGGCAAACCAGTCAGTCTGTACAGCTTTAACGCCGGTTGCCTGCTCAACACCCATCAGGGATTCGTTATCGTTCGCAGCAGCTTCACTGGCTTTCTGCTGGAGGTCAAAGAAGGCTTTGCTTGCCGCTTCGCCTTTGGCCAGACGGGTGGCTTCTTCTTTCACATCCGCCAGCGGTCTGACGGTTTCCGGCTCGTACACATCCAGACGGAAAATCGCGTAGCCGTTATCCACTTTCAGAACCTCTGAAATCTGACCGGCGGTTGTCAGCCCGGCACCTTTAATTTCAGGGATCAGCGCAGCATCTTCCATCCAGCCGATCACGCCGCCGTTACGGGCAGTCAGTTTATCGGTGGATTTTTCTTTAGCCAGGGTTTTGAAATCCGCCCCGTTTTTCAGTTCATTCAGTACCGCTTTGGCATCATCTTCCGTCGCCAGGGTGATCTGACTGTACTCGCCTTTTGCCGGCACAGTAAAACGCGGGATATTTTTGTCGTAGTAGTCCTGAATCTGTTCTTCAGTGACTGATGTGTTGTCCTGGATATTCGCGGCATCCAGCTCAACAAAACTGATTTTTAAGGACTGCGGCGCAATGAAGCTGTTTTTATTCTTCGCGTAATAAGCCTGCAGCTCTTCATCGGTTGTGGTCTGTTTTGCCTGAGCAGAAGCCAGATCCAGTGTCGCGGTACGGATGGTACGTGACTGGAGTAAAACAGCTGCGGCATTGGTCACTTCGGAATCAAGCACAAATGAGTCACGCACAAACGGCTGAACCAGCTGTGCCTGAATCATCTGCTTGCGCAGATAAGTTGCGTAGTTGTCACCGGTGATACCGTTACGGGACAGGAATGTCTCATACGCCTGCTGGCTGAACTGACCGTTAACCTGAAAATCAGGCTCCTGACGAATTGCGCTGATAATCTGGTCATCACTGACGGTGATACCTAATTTCCGTGCATACTGTTCCAGCAGAATGGTGTCAATCATCTGGTTCAGCGCCTGAGAACGGATTTGTTTAACGCCCTCTTCGGTGCTGACTAACTGCGAGAACAGGTCACCCAACTGAGCCTGCTGGCGGTTACGCTCTTCCTGGAAGGCGCGCTCTAACTGCTGGACCGATATTTCAGTATCGTTCACTTTGGCAGCATAGTTAGAACCGCTGACGAGGTAACCACCCACACCTGTCAGAATAAATGACAGGATAATGATGGCGAAGACAATTTTAATCACAGGGTTGTTCGCCGCTGTGCGCAGGTTTTCCATCATAAGAAATCCAAACTCCGCTTTGGTAAAAGAAAAATCAGGTCAGGGGAAATTATGCCCTAAAACAAAAAAAAGCGCATCATTCTGATGCGCTTCCTGTTTAGCTTTATACGGTTTTTGTGCCCGGGACAGATAAATATCCCGTTGCCTGAGGAAAAACTCAGCCGTTTACTGCGTCTTTAAGACCTTTACCTGCACGGAAAGCCGGGACTTTCGCAGCGGCGATTTTGATCTCTTTTCCGGTCTGCGGGTTACGGCCTGTACGTGCTGCACGCTCACGAACAGTGAAAGTACCGAAACCAACCAGAGCCACGTCATCCCCGCCCTTCAGAGAATCGGTTACTGAACCAATAATTGCATCTAACGCGCGACCAGCCGCAGCTTTAGAAATATTAGCGTCTGCAGCAATTTTATCGACCAATTGTGACTTATTCACTATTATCATCCCCTTTCAGAATTTTCGGCCCGGATTTACGAAGTATGTTCCTGACAGCCACAGCCGTTATATCAAGCCTTTTCGCTCTTGGCAAGATTGCAGACTTCGCATGTTTCGTAAGAATGTTCGCTAAATTAGCGGGACAAAAAAAGGCTGACAAGTCCTAAAGTACCTGTCAGCCCTTTATTTATCTGAACTTCTTGACGCAGGTCACTATTTCCTACGCCTTTTTACTTACCACTTCCATACCAAAAGCAGGATTCACTAAGGCAAGTGAAAGAACTTCATCTATTGTTTTAACCGGATGAATATCCAGATCCGCTTTTACGTTATCCGGAATTTCTTCCAGATCACGGCGGTTTTCGTCCGGAATCAGAACAGTCTTAATGCCGCCGCGGTGTGCTGCCAGCAGTTTTTCTTTCAGACCGCCGATTGGCAGCACCAGACCACGCAGGGTAATTTCCCCGGTCATCGCCACATCCGCACGTACCGGGTTACCGGTCAGTGCGGAAACCAGTGCGGTACACATTGCGGTACCGGCACTCGGGCCGTCTTTTGGTGTTGCACCTTCCGGTACGTGGACGTGAATGTCGCGTTTTTCATAGAAATCATTGTTGATCCCTAATTTATCCGCCCGGGCACGCACCACGGTTAACGCTGCCTGGATAGATTCCTGCATCACTTCACCCAGTGAACCGGTGTAGGAGAGTTTCCCTTTACCCGGAACCGCTGCGGTTTCGATGGTCAGCAGGTCACCGCCGACTTCTGTCCACGCCAGACCGGTAACCTGGCCCACACGGTTTTCAGTATCAGCACGGCCGTAATCCACTTTCTGCACACCCAGGTAATCTTTCAGGTTGTCCTGATTAATCTCGATGTGTTTCAGTGTCTTATCCATCAGCAGCTGTTTCACCGCTTTACGGCACAGTTTGGAGATTTCACGCTCCAGTCCGCGCACGCCCGCTTCACGGGTGTAATAACGGATAATGCCGAGGATCGCGCTGTCATCAATATGCAGCTCGGTTTTCTTCAGTGCGTTGCGCTCAATCTGCTTCGGCAGCAGGTGGCGCTTGGCAATGTTGAGTTTCTCATCTTCCGTATAACCGGACAGACGGATCACTTCCATACGATCCAGCAGCGGTGCCGGAATATTCATGGAGTTGGATGTCGCGACAAACATGACGTCGGACAGATCGTAATCCACTTCCAGGTAGTGATCGTTAAACGCGATATTCTGTTCCGGATCCAGCACCTCAAGCAGTGCGGAAGCCGGATCGCCGCGCATATCCGATGACATTTTATCGATTTCATCCAGCAGGAACAGCGGGTTTTTCACGCCAACTTTTGCCATTTTCTGGATAAGTTTACCCGGCATAGAACCAATGTAGGTACGGCGGTGACCGCGGATTTCCGCTTCATCACGCACGCCGCCCAGCGCCATACGGACATATTTACGGCCGGTTGCACGGGCAATGGACTGCCCCAGAGAGGTTTTACCCACCCCCGGCGGTCCGACGAGGCACAGGATAGGCCCCTTGATTTTGCTGATACGGCTTTGTACCGCCAGATATTCAAGGATGCGCTCTTTCACCCGCTCCAGGCCGTAATGGTCACTGTCGAGGATTTCCTGCGCTTTAAGCAGATCTTTTTTCACTTTACTGCGCTTGACCCACGGAACCTGAATCATCCAGTCAATATAGCTGCGGACAACCGTCGCTTCCGCTGACATCGGCGACATCATTTTCAGTTTCTGTAATTCCGCTTCGGCTTTCTCTTTTGCCTCTTTCGGCATCTGCGCTTCTTCGATTTTGCGTTTCAGCGCTTCTGCTTCATCCGGCGCGTCGTCCATCTCACCCAGTTCTTTCTGGATAGCTTTCATCTGCTCATTGAGATAGTACTCGCGCTGGCTTTTTTCCATCTGCTTTTTGACGCGGTTACGGATGCGTTTCTCAACCTGTAACAGATCGATTTCCGATTCCATCATCGCCATCAGATATTCGAGACGCTCAACCATATCTGACATTTCCAGAACAGACTGTTTGTCCTGTAATTTCAGTGTCATATGGGAAGCGATAGTGTCAGCCAGTTTGGCGACATCGTCGATACTGTGCAGAGATGTCAGGACTTCCGGCGGGATCTTTTTATTCAGCTTGATATAGCCTTCAAACTGGTTGATCGCCGTGCGCAGCAATACTTCCTGCTCGCGCTCGTCCACGACAGGGGATTCCATCAGCTCTGCCTGGGCAGAGAAGAAATCTCCGTTGTCACTTAATGTTTTGATATGCGCACGTTGCAGGCCTTCGACCAGCACTTTGACGGTGCCGTCCGGCAGTTTCAGCATCTGTAATACAGACGCGACTGTCCCGACGGAAAATAAATCATTGACGCCCGGCTCATCCGTTGACGCTTCTTTTTGTGCTACCAGCAGCACTTTTTTATCCATATCCATCGCTGTTTCCAGACAGTGGATAGATTTTTCGCGCCCGACAAATAAAGGAATAACCATGTGGGGGTAGACCACCACATCGCGCAAAGGCAGTACCGGGATTTCAATGCGTTCAGCACGCTCAGGATTCATAGAGCACTCTCTTCGTTTAGCTTACGCCTTGTTGGGAACGTCGTGAAACGCGTTATCACGGGTTCCACTCCATAGAATAATCAATATATGGGGATGCATTTCTCACATTCAACACTTTATTTAGTAAGAAAAGCAAAATGAGGGAAAATTCCCTCATTTAGTTAATATTGATAACAACTGCGCTAACTTTCCGTTACTCGCCGGAAACCTGAGCTTCCGGTTTGCGGTAAATCAGCATCGGTTCGGTCTGGTTGGTTATCACGTTTTCATCGATAACCACTTTTTCGACATTTTCCATCGACGGTAAATCATACATCGTGTTGAGCAACGCAGCCTCAACGATGGAACGCAGACCACGGGCACCGGTTTTACGGTTCATGGCTTTTTTCGCAATGGCAATCAGTGCTTCACGGCGGAACTCAAGTTCAACATCTTCAATGCTGAACAGCGCCTGATACTGTTTTGTCAGCGCGTTTTTCGGTTCCTGAAGGATCTGAATCAGCGCATCCTCACTCAGTTCACCGAGCGTTGCCACGACAGGCAGACGGCCGATAAATTCCGGGATCAGACCAAATTTGATCAGATCTTCCGGTTCAACCTGAGCCAGTAATTCGCCTTCTGTCGCTTTGTCTTTCTCGCCGCGCACTTCCGCACCGAAACCGATACCGGAACGGGTATTCAGACGCTGACCGACCACTTTATCCAGACCGGCAAACGCCCCGCCGCAGATAAACAGAATTTTCGAGGTATCAACCTGTAAAAACTCCTGCTGCGGATGTTTGCGCCCGCCCTGCGGCGGAACAGCAGCGATAGTCCCTTCAACCAGTTTCAGCAGAGCCTGCTGAACGCCTTCACCGGAAACATCACGGGTAATCGACGGGTTATCTGATTTACGGGAGATTTTATCGATTTCATCAATATAGACGATACCGCGCTGTGCTTTCTCCACATCATAGTCGCATTTCTGTAAAAGCTTCTGAATGATGTTTTCGACATCCTCCCCCACATAACCGGCTTCGGTCAGTGTGGTGGCATCCGCCATGGTGAACGGCACATCCAGGTAGCGGGCCAGGGTTTCAGCCAGCAGGGTTTTACCGCTGCCGGTCGGGCCGATCAGCAGAATGTTACTTTTACCCAGTTCCACACCGTCAGCGGTTTTATCGCCGTTGCGCAGACGTTTGTAGTGGTTGTATACCGCGACTGCCAGCACTTTTTTAGCCAGTTCCTGACCAATGACATAGTCATCGAGGTGCTGACGAATTTCATGAGGCGTCGGCAGTTCACTGCGCTCACTGCCACGGGCCGGGATCAGATCTTTAATTTCTTCACGGATAATATCGTTGCATAAATCAACGCATTCATCACAGATATACACTGACGGGCCGGCAATCAGTTTCTTAACCTCATGCTGACTTTTTCCGCAGAAAGAGCAGTACAGCAGCTTTCCTGAACCGTCTTTGCGTTTGTCTGTCATCAGTAAACCTCACTTAATCAGTACAGCTCACCGCCTGTGAGCCGCAAAAAATGTCACAGCACCGCAGTACCCTGCCGCCCGGCAGGATACGGGCAGTGCCTGTGTTACTTACCGGTGTGTGTAAATATGGTCAACCAGACCGTATTCCTGCGCTTCTTTCGCGGACAGGAAGCGGTCACGCTCGGTATCACGCTGAATTTCCTCAACGGATTTACCGGTATGGTGAGCTAATAAATCATTCATGCGCGCTTTCACTTTCAGAATTTCCTGAGCATGAATTTCAATATCAGTGGCTTGTCCCTGATAGCCGCCCAGCGGCTGGTGAATCATCACCCGGGAGTTCGGCAGACAGTAACGTTTGCCCGGCGCACCTGCCGCCAGTAAGAAAGAACCCATTGAGCAGGCCTGGCCCACACAGATGGTGCTGACCTGCGGTTTGATGAACTGCATGGTGTCATAAATGGACATCCCTGCGGTGATCACGCCGCCCGGCGAGTTGATATAAAGACTGATGTCTTTTTCCGGGTTCTCAGCTTCCAGGAAGAGTAACTGTGCCACGATCAGGTTTGCCATATGATCTTCAACCTGGCCGGTTAAAAAGATAATACGGTCTTTTAATAAACGGGAATAGATATCGTAGGAGCGTTCACCGCGTGAAGTCTGCTCGATAACCATCGGCACCAGCGCCATGTTGGGTGCGAAAGTATCCTGATTGTCGTGATATGACATGTCCATCTCCTGATTGAATTTTATTGGTGCCTGGCGGATACCGGTTATTTTACTTGAGATCCGGTGCGATGACCATGCGCTATACGCGATCCGGTCACATAAGCAGCATATACTGTCCGGCAGATACCCTGTATGGCAAATATGGGGGATAACCACCGCAGTTTTCAAGGAATATTGTCAGAAATGACGAAAAAACCGCAGACAATACACATTGCCTGCGGTTTTATATCAGATAAACAGCCTTCGGCCGTTCACAAAGAGAGAGGATTAACCTGCTGCCTGAACCTGGTTCATCAGATCAGTGAAGCCGGTTTCTTTATCTGTCACTTTTGCTTTCGCCAGAACAGTTTCAACAGCCTGCTCTTCCAGTGCCAGATTACGGATACCATCCATCATCTGTTTGTTTTTGTTGTAGTATTCCACAACTTCAGCCGGATCTTCGTACGCTGATGCCATTTCGTCGATCAGCGCATTAACGCGATCGTCTTCGGCTTTCAGTTCGTTAGAAGAAATCACTTCGCCTAACAGCAGACCAACCATTACACGGCGCTTAGCCTGACCTTCAAACAGTTCGCGAGGCAGTTCCATCGCCTGTTTTTCAGAGCCACCGAAACGCTGTGCCGCCTGACGGCGCAGTTCTTCGATTTCGCTGTCAACAGCTGCTTTCGGTACATCGATTTCGTTTGCTTTCAGCAGACCGTCGATAACCTGGGTTTTGATACGGTTGCGTACTGCGTTTTTCAGTTCGCGTTCCATATTTTTGCGGATTTCCGCTTTCAGACCTTCCAGGGAACCGTCGCCGATACCGAAACGTTTGATGAACTCTTCAGTCATTTCCGGCAGTTCGCGCTCTTCCACTTTTTTCAGGCTGATAGCGAATTTCGCTGCTTTCCCTTTCAGGTTTTCAGCGTGGTAATCTTCCGGGAATGTCACTTCGATGTCGAATTCTTCACCGGCTTTGTGACCCACGATACCGTCTTCGAAGCCCGGGATCATACGATTCTGGCCCATGACCAGGACGAAATCAGAAGATTTGCCGCCTTCGAACTCTTCGCCGTCAACAGAACCGGTGAAGTCGATAGTGATGCGATCGTCAGCTTTAGCTGCGCCTTCAGTCACTTTCCACTCAGCCTGCTGTTTGCGCAGAGTCTCAACCATGCCGTCGATGTCTTCGTCTTTAACTTCAACAACCGGTTTTTCAACTTCGATTGTTTCCAGACCTTTCAGCTCAATTTCAGGGAAGACTTCGAACTCAACAGTGTAAGTGAAATCCTGACCTTCTTTATACGGCTCATCAACTTTGTAGTCAGGCGCGCCGACAGGGTTGATTTTGTTTTCGATGATAGCGCTGACAAAGTTACGTGACATCAGGTCGCTCAGTGCATCCTGAACCGCCACATCGCCGTAACGCTGTTTGATGATGTTGTGCGGCACTTTACCTTTACGGAAACCGTCGATACGTGCTTTCTTGGCGATTTCAGCTAATTGTTTAGTTACTTCTTTGTCAATATCGGCTGCAGGAACGGTGATTAATACACGACGCCCAAGGCCTTCAGTCGTTTCAACAGAAACTTGCATCTTATTACCTCAAAAAAGTCTATTGCTCGGTCAACTCCATATCTCACACCGGCCCGATGCCTGTGTGAAACGATAATGAACCGGGGCGGTCGCATTTAAAAACCGAGTTCCCTTATATTCAGAAGCGTCCCGAAACCATACGGAATTTCAGACGCGACATTATAGCGATGCTGACAGGCCGCGTCGAGAAGTGCAGACAAAAGAGTCTGAATTTCACCCTTTTTCTGTTAAATTTTGTGCTGTGCGCTGCTTTTTCACTCAAACAGCGGCTTACTTTCCGCCACCATGACAACGCGGGGACGGATTCACCCCGCCCTGACTGTGATTCCACTCATCCGGGGTATAAGTATGCAGCGCCAGAGCGTGAACCCCGCCAGCCAGCTCATCAGCCAGCAGCGTGTACATATGACGGTGACGTGCCACCGGGCGCATGCCCGCAAAGGTCTCACTGACCACCACCACCTTAAAATGGGTTTCCGATCCCGCCGGAACATTGTGCTGGCTGCTCTCATTCACCACACTGATATAATGAGGCGCAAGCGCGTGATTCAGTTTTTCTTCAATACGCTGCTGCATTACAGCAGGAAATGATGCCGACATAACTATCCTTCCGGTCAATACTGGCTTTCAGAGAAAGCTCAGTGTAGTGAGTTTTTTATCAAAATCCATACCATTCGCGGATAAAGCCGATTATCATCATGCGTTAAGCCGAACACTCACACCCCGGCGTTTATCCGGTGCTGTGACTGACTTCAACAACTTGTAACGGATTCATATTATGTTGAAAAAATACCTCCTCCCGCTGTTCGCAATACTCTTACTGGCCGGGTGTCAGGCGCCGTCCAACACCCTGTCCATTGAACCGGTGATGAAATTACCGTCTGCGGATCCGACGCTCGGTGCCGCCACTATCTCGATTACCGGTGTGGATAAACGCCCGTCACAGACTCTGGCCGAATTCAGCCGTAACGGCCAGCTGGCACAGCTGCGCCCGTCCCGTGACCTGCGTTTCCTGATGCAGGAAACCCTGGAAAAACAGATGACAGCGCGCGGTTTTATGATTGGCTCACCGGCAAATGCCAATGTGCAGATTTCCATCAATACCTTTAAGGCGGATGTACAGGAAGGCAGCCTGCGCCATAATATCACCGTCAATATTGATATTACCATTCTCGCCACCGCGCAGAATAACAGCACAAAGAGCCGGACTTTCCGCACCAGCTATAATGTGCAGGGCCCGTTAAGCGCCAGCAATGAAAAAATCACTGACGCCTTTAACCGCGCACTCAGCGATATCGTCGCGGACATGGCTCAGGATACCCAAATCAGCCAGTTCATTAAGCAGAACACCCGCTACTAATCTGCCGTGCCGCCTGCTGCCGGATAACGCCGGGCGGCCCGCTGTTTTCAGTCACTGTCAATGCGCCGCAGTCTGCGGCGTGTGAGGATAATCATGCTCCGGAGTATTTGGGCGACTTACAGCGAGCGTAATGCCCGTATTCTTTTACTGCTCGGTTTCGCATCCGGATTACCGCTGGCACTGACCAGCGGCACACTCCAGGCCTGGATCACCGTCGAAAACGTGGATATCAGGACCATCGGGTTTTTCACCCTTGTCAGCCAGGCCTATGTGTTTAAATTCCTGTGGGCACCGTTTATGGATCGCTACCAGCTGCCGTTCCTCGGACGCCGCCGCGGCTGGATGATCGCCACCCAGCTCCTGCTGGTTGTCAGTATCGCCGGTATGGGGATGCTGAAACCGACGGAACACCTCTGGTGGCTGGCTGCTGCCGCCGCGATTGTCGCTTTCTGCTCCGCCTCACAGGACATCATTTTTGATGCCTATAAAACGGATTTGCTGTCCGCGAAAGATCGCGGTACCGGGGCTGCGATATCAACCTTAGGTTACCGGCTGGCCATGCTGCTCTCCGGCGGGCTGGCGCTGTTTATCGCCCACCGTTATACCGGCTGGCAGAATATGTACCTGCTGATGGCGGCGATGATGCTGATTGGTGTGTTCGCCACACTGCGCGCAAAAGAGCCGGAAACCGATGCCCCGCCGCCGCGCACACTGCGTGAGGCTGTCCGGGAGCCGCTGGCGGAGTTTTTCTCCCGTAACAACACCTGGCTGCTGTTACTGCTGATCGTCCTTTATAAGATGGGGGACGCCTTCGCCCTGACACTGAGCACACCGTTTCTGATCCGCGGAGCCGGGTTCGGTCCGGACGAAGTGGGACTTATCAATAAAACCCTGGGGCTGGCCGCCACGATTGTCGGGGCCCTGTACGGCGGTTATCTGATGCAGCGCTGGAGCCTGTTTAAATCCCTGATGTTCTTCGGGATCCTGCAGGGATTTTCCAACCTCGGCTACTGGGTGTTATCTGTCACACCACAAAATATCTATATGATGGGCGGCGTGGTATTTATCGAGAATATCTGCGGCGGGATGGGCACAGCCGCCTTTGTCGCCCTGCTGATGACACTCTGTAACCGGTCCTTCTCCGCCACACAGTTTGCCCTGCTGTCAGCACTGTCTGCTGTCGGCCGCGTCTATACCGGCCCGTTTGCCGGCTGGATGGTGGAGGCCTACGGCTGGAGCTGGTTCTATCTGTTCACCGTGTTTGCCGCAATTCCGGGATTGCTGCTGCTGATGTTGTGCCGCAAAACGCTGCTATACACCCAGAAAACGGAGCAGTTTCTGCCGAGGCAGCACTTCCGCAACGGCTACCGGACGGCGATGTCACTGCTCGGTATCACCGCAGTACTGTTCGCAGCCAGCCTGATCCTGCTGCTGACCGGGGTATTTGAACTGACTCCGGGCTTTATTCCGGACACGCTGAAAGGCGACCTGTTTATTTACGGCCTGAATATCGGTATTGCCGGGTTGTTCCTCGGCGGGCTGCTCGATTATTGTGCACTCCGCCGCGATAAACTGGCCTGACAGGCTGTTACGAATATCAGAAAAAATTCAATCAAAAGTTTATAAAGCCGGTTTTTACCGGCTTTTTTTATGTTTAATTTTAGATGTAAGTCACAATTTTTGTAATTTATTTCTTAAAATTACATTCAAAACCACAAATACGTCACATCACCCATTTTCCTTTTTGTGCCTTCACCCTATATTCGCGCTGTTACTTCTGACTTCTGTACTCTTTAACGACCAAATAAACAGCTAATAAATTATGAAAAAAACGACTATTGCAGCCCTGATCGCTGCAACCGCCGCGTTTTCTGCGCAGGCTGAATATCAGTGGGGATTTGCTAACGTCAGCATGAACTATCTGGACTGGACTCCGCATACCACTCACAAGAGCGGCAACAGCACGCATAAGGATGACTTTGCGTATCTGGAGCTTGAGGGCGGTGCCGGTTTCAGCTGGGGTGAGCTCTATGGTTTCTTCGACCTCGAGAACGCGTTTAACAGTAAAAACGATTCCGATGCCGGTGATAACCAGCGTTACACCTTCAAAACCACGGCGCGTATCTACCTCGGTGATACCGGTTTCAACGCCTACGGTCATGTTTACGGTACCTACTCTCTGCCGGGTAACGGCGGTAACTTCCATGAAGTGAACACCCTGTACGGTATCGGTTATAACACTGAATTCAACGGGTTATGGTTTAAACCGTTTGCTGCCCTGCACTATGTTGATCAAACGTTTTACAGCGGTAACAACGGTTATGTTCTCGGCTGGGTTGCCGGTTATGACTTTAACCTGTGGAATGAAAAATTCAGCGTCACCAACTGGAACGAAATCGAGCTTAACCGCAACGACCGTTACGGCAACGGCGGGCGTGACGGCGTCAACGGCGCGCTGGCCTTATGGTGGACACCGGTTCCGTCAGTGACAACCGGCATTCAGTATCGCTATGCGGATAACAAACTGGGTGAGGATTTTTACCAGCAGGCTGTGGTTTACAGCATAAAATATAACTTCTAGATCACATTTTTTCGCTGCGGGGGGCAAAAACCCCCGTATTTTTACCAGGAAACTGTTTCTGAACAAAAAAATTTCACCATTACGTCACATAAAGTGTAATAATCAGTGTTTCATCCTTTCGGTATTTCCTTCCCTAATCTAAGCTTAAATATAAATTTGTCTCCTGATTGTTAAAATTGTGATTTTTATTTCACGATTTCATAAAAATTGGCTCACTTGTGATCCTTTTAACATAAAGAGGCAACAAACCAACCAATCTTATTACATATATTTACACTGATCTTACCTTGCCGTAATATGTGCGGACTGATGAAACGACAAGAGTACTTGAGTACCTTTGTTTTTGGGGTCGTTGGATGAGACTTATGAACTACAAAAAGAGTATTGGGGTAATCTCGCTGCTCGCATCTGCACTTTTGCTGGGCGGATGCGATATGGCACTGATGAACCCGAAAGGCACTATCGGTGCTGAGCAAAAAACACTGATTTTAACCGCCATTGGTCTGATGCTCATTGTGGTTATTCCGGTCATTATCATGGCAATCGTTTTTGCCCTGCGTTACCGGGAAACCAGAAAAGCAACTTACCGTCCTGACTGGGCGCATTCCAATAAAATCGAGCTGGTCGTCTGGACTGTTCCGATCATTATCATTCTGATCCTGGGTACCATTACATGGAAAACCACCCATGAGCTGGATCCGTACAAGCCGCTGGTCAGTGACCAGGAGCCTGTTACCATCCAGGTTATCTCAATGGACTGGAAATGGTTATTTATCTATCCGGATCAAGGCATTGCCACTGTCAATGAGATCGCATTCCCTGTCGGTGTTCCTGTCAATTTCAAAATCACCTCTGATTCTGTGATGAACTCGTTTTTCATCCCGCAGTTAGGCGGCCAGATTTATGCGATGGCAGGTATGCAGACCAAACTGCATCTGATTGCGGAAGAGCCGGGCGTGTACAAAGGCATTTCTGCCAGCTACAGCGGCCACGGTTTCTCTGACATGAAATTTACCGCCACTGCCACCCCGACACGCGAAGCCTTCGATGAGTGGGTTGCGAAGGTGAAAGCCTCACCGGACACTCTGACCACCACCGAAGCGTTTGACGCACTGGCAAAACCGAGTGTGAACAACCCGGTTGTCTATTTCTCCGCGGTCAAACCAAATCTGTTTGTGGACACCATTAACAAATTTGGTCACAGCGGCCACGGTGCCGGGAAGACACAGGAAGGCGAAAGCCATTCAATGATGAACATGAGCGCAGATGAACACAGCAGCCATATGCCTGCAGCTCATGCCGGGAATGAGGGGTAAAGCATGTTCGGAAAATTAACACTGGATGCCATCCCTCTGCATGAACCTATCGTTGTTATTACGGTACTGGGTATCATTCTGGGTGGTGCTGCACTTGTCGGTCTTATCACCTACTTCCGCAAATGGACGTGGTTATGGACTGAATGGTTAACCACCGTTGACCATAAAAAAATCGGTATTATGTACATCATCGTTTCGATGGTGATGCTTATCCGTGGTTTTGCTGACGCCATTATGATGCGCGCCCAGCAGGCCCTTTCGTCTGCCGGTGAAGCCGGATTCCTGCCGCCTGAACACTACGACCAGATCTTTACCGCCCACGGCGTTATTATGATCTTCTTCGTCGCGACACCGTTTGTTGTCGGCCTGATGAACCTGGTTGTACCGTTACAGATCGGCGCCCGTGACGTTGCCTTCCCGTTCCTGAACTCCCTGAGCTTCTGGTTCTTCGTGGTCGGCGTGATGCTGGTGAATATCTCTCTGGGTATCGGGGAATTTGCACAGACCGGCTGGTTGGCCTATCCGCCGCTGTCGGGACTGGAATATAACCCTGGTGTCGGGGTCGATTACTGGCTGTGGAGTCTCCAGATATCCGGTATCGGTACATTGCTGACCGGGGTGAACTTCTTCGCCACCGTACTGCGTATGCGTGCACCGGGTATGTCGATGATGAAAATGCCGGTCTTTACCTGGGCGGCATTCTGTACCAACATCCTGATTATCGCCGCATTCCCGATTCTGACTGTCACCTTAACCGGCCTGACATTAGACCGCTACCTGGGCACCCATTTCTTCACCAATGATATGGGCGGCAACATGATGATGTACATCAACCTGGTGTGGGCATGGGGCCACCCGGAAGTGTATATCCTGGTTCTGCCGGTCTTCGGGGTCTTCTCTGAAGTCACTGCGACATTCTCGAAAAAACGCCTGTTCGGCTATACCTCACTGGTATGGGCAACTATCGCGATTACTGTTCTGTCCTTTATCGTCTGGCTGCACCACTTCTTTACCATGGGCTCCGGCGCGAACGTCAACGCCTTCTTCGGTATCGCCACGATGATAATCTCCATTCCGACCGGGGTGAAGATATTCAACTGGCTGTTTACCATGTATCAGGGTCGTATCGAGTTCAAAACCCCGATGCTCTGGACAGTCGGCTTTATTATCACCTTCTCCGTCGGTGGTATGACCGGGGTTCTGCTGGCCGTGCCGGGGGCAAACTTTGTCCTGCATAACAGCCTGTTCCTGATTGCACACTTCCATAACGTCATCATCGGCGGTGTGGTCTTCGGTTGCTTCGCCGGTACCGCTTACTGGTTCCCGAAAGCCTTCGGTTTCACCCTGAACGAAAAATGGGGTGTCCGCGCATTCTGGTGCTGGTTCATCGGTTTCTTTGTTGCCTTTATGCCGGTTTACGTGCTGGGCTTCATGGGAATGACCCGCCGTATCAGCCAGAACATTGACCCGACCTTCCACACCATGCTGTTAATCGCAGCGGTCGGCGTGGCGATTATCGGTGTCGGTATTCTGTGCCAGGTTATTCAGTTCTACGTCAGTATCCGTGACCGCGACCAGAACCGCGACCTTACCGGGGATCCGTGGGGCGGCCGCACGCTGGAGTGGGCAACCTCTTCACCACCTCCGTTCTATAACTTTGCTGAAGTACCGGATGTTCAGTCCCGTGATGAATGGTGGGAGATGAAAGAAAAAGGCACCGCGCATAAACGTCCTGCAAAATATGAAGAAATTCATATGCCGAAAAATACGGCAGCAGGTGTGATTATCGCCGGTTTCAGCCTGATCTTTGGTTTCGCCATGATCTGGCATATCTGGTGGCTCGCGATTGTCGGTTTCGCCGGCATGATCGTCACCTGGATTGCAAAAAGCTTCGACGAAGATGTGGATTACTATGTTCCTGTGGCTGAAGTCGAAAAAATCGAAAACGCCCACTACGAACAACTGAGCAAGGCAGGTGTGGATAATGTCAACTAATACCCTGACTCAACATAATAACGCCCATGATAATCATGGGCATCACGATGCAGGCGCGACCAAGGTCTTCGGATTCTGGGTCTACCTGATGAGTGACCTGATTCTGTTTGCGAGTCTGTTCGCCATTTATGTGGTGCTGAAAGACGGCACCGCCGGCGGGCCGACCGGCAAAGAGATCTTTAACTTACAGTTTGTACTGGTGGAAACCTTCCTGCTGTTATTCAGCAGTATCACCTACGGCTTTGCCATGCTGGCAATGAACCGCAATCAGGTGGGTCAGGTTAATCTGTGGTTATTTGTGACTTTCCTGTTCGGCCTCGGCTTCGTGGCGATGGAAATCTATGAATTCCATGAATTAATCAGCGAAGGTTACGGCCCTGACCGCAGCGGCTTCCTGTCCGGTTTCTTCACCCTGGTGGCAACACACGGTCTTCACGTCACAGCCGGTCTTATCTGGATCATCATCATGATCATCCAGACCAGCCGCCGCGGCCTGACCGAAGTGAATAAAACCCGCCTGAACTGCTTAAGCCTGTTCTGGCACTTCCTGGACGTGGTCTGGATTTGTGTGTTCACCGTTGTTTATCTGTTGGGGGCACTGTAATGAGTCATTCAAATACAGCCGGTACCGGGGCAAGCCACGGTAGTGTGAAAACCTATCTGATCGGCTTTATATTGTCGGTCATTCTGACAGTCATCCCGTTTTATATGGTGATTGAGGGAACCGCCTCGACATCTGTTCTGCTGGCGACTGTTGTGATTACTGCTGTTGTTCAGATTCTTGTTCACCTGGTGTGCTTCCTGCACATGAATACCGCGTCTGAAGAGCGCTGGAACCTGATTGCGTTCCTGTTCACGCTCCTCATTATCGGTATCGTGGTCGTGGGTTCACTGTGGATTATGTACAACCTGAACATCAATATGATGGTTGATTAAGAGTTGCCGATATGATGAAGCAATACCTGCAAGTGACCAAACCGGGAATTATTTTCGGAAATTTAATTTCTGTGGTCGGGGGATTCCTGCTCGCCTCCAAAGGTGACATTGATTACCCTCTGTTCATTGCGACATTGCTCGGTGTCTCGCTGGTCGTGGCCTCCGGTTGTGTTTTTAACAATTACATTGACCGCGACATCGACTCCGTCATGGAACGCACGAAAAACCGCCCTCTGGTAAGAGGGCTTATTGACCCGAAAATCAGTCTGGTTTATGCCTCTGTGCTGGGTATTGCCGGCATGGCGCTGCTGTTAGTGGCAGCCAATGTGGTGGCAATGCTGATTGCTGTTGTCGGTTTTGTGGTTTATGTCGGGGTTTACAGCCTGTACATGAAACGCAAATCGGTCTACGGCACACTGGTCGGCAGCCTGTCCGGTGCCGCACCACCGGTTATCGGCTACTGCGCAGTGACAGGCCAGTTTGATACCGGCGCACTGATCCTGCTGTTAATCTTCAGTTTATGGCAGATGCCGCACTCCTACGCGATTGCCATCTTCCGTTTCAAAGATTACCAGGCGGCCAATATCCCTGTACTGCCGGTGATTAAAGGTATTTCTGTGGCGAAAAACCACATTATCCTGTACATCATCGCCTTTATGTTTGCCACACTGATGCTCGCCATCAGCGGGTATGCGGGATATAAATACCTGATTGTCGCCGCGGCAGTCAGTGTCTGGTGGCTGGGTATGGCGTTATCGGGCTATAAGACAACCAATGATCGTGTCTGGGCGCGTAAGTTGTTCGTGTTCTCCATTGTCGCTATCACGTCACTCAGTGTGATGATGTCTGTTGACCCGAGCGTCTCCGGTGATGTTCTGCTGGCCTACAGTCGTTAATACACACTTTCTGTAATAACAAAATGGCAGGGCTCCCCTGCCATTTTGTGTTTAGTAAAAACCACAAATCTCATTAGAATGTGGTGTCTGTCTTTTTGAGGTTATCCCATGAACGATAATAAAATGACCCCGCTTGAGCGTCGTACGACCTGGGGGTTAGGCTCGGTATTTTCTCTGCGCATGCTCGGCATGTTCATGGTATTGCCTGTTATCACCACGTTCGGACTCGATTTTAAAGACGCCACCAGCACCCTGATAGGCTTTGCCATTGGTGTCTACGGCCTGACCCAGGCCATCTTCCAGATCCCCTTCGGCCTGCTTTCTGACAAAATCGGCCGCAAGCCGCTGATTGTCGGCGGGCTGATTATTTTTATGGCGGGTAGTATTGTTGCCGCACTCAGCCACTCTATCTACGGCGTGATTGCCGGACGGGCACTCCAGGGCGCAGGGGCGATCTCCGCCGCCGTCATGGCGTTACTGTCCGATACCACCCGTGAACAGAACCGCACTAAAGCGATGGCGTTTATCGGTATCAGTATCGGGGTAACCTTTGCGGTCGCTCTGGTACTCGGCCCGGTACTGGCGGATATCGTCGGTCTGTCCGGCCTGTTCTGGGGCATTGCCCTGCTCGCCTTTTTCGGGATCCTCATCACCCTGTATGTGGTGCCGGACAACAAAGAGCACCGCCAGAACCGGGAAACCGCCGTGGTAAAAGGTGCGATTAAACAGGTGCTGATGGATAAACAGCTCGCCCGGCTGAATTTCGGGATCCTCGCCCTGCACACCCTGCTGATGGCCACCTTTGTCGCGCTTCCTCTGGTAATGAGTGATGCTGGGCTGGCGCGGGAATCCCACTGGAAGGCGTATCTGTACACGATGCTGATTGCCTTTGTGTCTGTGCTGCCGTTTATTATTTATGCGGAAAAATACCGCAAAATGAAGCAGGTTTTTGTCAGTTGCGTGGTTATGATGGCGCTGGCAGAAATCGTGTTTCTGCTGGCAGGCAAAAATCTGTGGCTGCTTTACGGTGGATTACAGATTTTCTTTATCGCCTTCAATGTCATGGAGGCAATTCTGCCGTCACTGATCAGCAAAGAAGCACCGGCGGGCTACAAAGGGACGGCGATGGGGATCTACTCCACCAGCCAGTTTATCGGTGTGGCGCTGGGCGGCAGCCTCGGCGGCCTGCTCTACGGCATCAATGGTGCGGTAACGGTTTTCGGCGGTGGTCTCATACTGACACTTATCTGGCTGGCTGTCAGTCTGACACTGCGTCAGCCGCCGTATGTCAGCAGCCTGCGTCTGGAGTTACCGGAAAATGACGTGAATAATCCGGATATTGCCGTGAAATTACGCGGACAGCCGGGTGTGCGTGATGTGGTGATTATTGCGCAGGAACGGGCGGTGTATGTGAAAACGGATACCAGACTGTCAAACCGCAAACAACTCGAAGCCGTTTTACAGGGCTGACAGGAACCGGCAACCATGCTGATGCAGGCTGCCGGATAACACTCAGTCGCGGAAGTTTTTGAACTGGAAAGGCTGCCCCAGTTTCCCTTCGCGTACCAGTGCCATAACAGACTGTAAATCATCACGGGATTTGCCGGTCACACGGACTTCTTCTCCCTGGATTTGCGCCTGCACTTTGAGTTTGCTGTCTTTGATCAGCTTGACGATTTTTTTCGCCAGTGCAGCATCGATCCCCTGTAACAGGGTTGCCTCAACACTGTACAGCTTACCGCTGTGAACAATCTCATCCGGTACCGTCAGAGACGCACCGTCGATTCCGCGTTTCGCCAGTTTTTCCCGCATAATATCAACCAGCTGATTGACCTGGAAATCAGATTCACTGGTCATTTTAACACTGTTATTTTTCTCATTGAGCTCAATCGTGGCGGTAATGTTGCGGAAATCCCAGCGACTGGTCACTTCACGCTGTGCGTTTTCCACGGCATTGCGCACTTCATGTAATTCAACTTCAGAAACAATATCAAATGATGGCATCGGAAGACCTCCCTATATTCAACTGACCGGCATAATACCGGGTTTATCAAACCAACAAAAGCACTATATTTCCCGCTATATTTACTAAGGTGCAAACGGACAAAAAGTGGTACTATTCAGTGATATTGCTCACATCTTTTTCGCTGTCCGGAGTCCTTATGAAAATAACAGTACTGGGTTGCGGCGCAATCGGGAAACTCTGGCTCGCTGCACTGTCAGGCAATCATGAGGTGCAGGGATGGATGCGTATTCCCCAGCCCTACCTGAATGTGAATATTGACTCTCTGAACGGAGAGCCGTTTTACGGGCAATTTACCACAAACGATCCGGAATTCCTCGCACAAACCGAATTATTACTGGTTTGCCTGAAAGCCTGGCAAACCTCCGAAGCCGTAAATCAGCTGCTGCCGCAGATACCGGAATCCTGCCCGGTGTTACTGCTGCACAATGGTATGGGTGTGGCGCGTGAGTTGTCCCGCTGCCCGAATCCTCTGCTGACCGGCATCACCTCCCACGGCGCATATGAAGAAAACGGTCTGCTGCATCACAGCCGCCGGGGACTGACCCACATTGGTCCTGTGAATGAACGCGCCCGTCATTACGGCCATCTGGCGGATATTCTGCATGATGCACTGCCGGACGTAGCCTGGCATGATGAAATCGATGCGGCCAGCTGGCAAAAACTCGCCGTAAACTGTGTCATTTCCCCGCTCACCGTTATCTATGACTGCAAAAACGGCGGACTAATGGCGCACCTGCCGCAAATCCGTGTGCTGTGTGATGAAGCTGCTGAAGTGATGCTGCGTGAAGGGATCCACACTGACGGTGATGATATCTATGAATACATTCTTCATGTGATTGAAAAAACCGCCGATCACAGCTCATCCATGCGCCGGGATATTCTTTACGGCCGTTATACCGAAATTGATTACATCACCGGCTATCTGCTGCAACGCGCCCGTTATCACGGGATCCTGCTGCCGGAGCATATTCACGTTTACAGCCTCGTCAAACAAAAAGAGGAACAAAATGCCCCCTTCAGTTCTCATTTGTCTCGCTGACGGCTGCGAAGAAACCGAAACCGTCACCACCGCTGATCTGCTGGTCCGTGCCGGTGTGACGGTCACACTCGCCAGTGCCAATGATGACGGCAGCTGTCTGGTCACCGGTTCACGCGGGATCCGCATTATGGCTGATGTACCGCTGGTGCGGGTAGCGGACACCCCGTTTGATGCCATTGTGCTGCCGGGTGGCCTGAAAGGTGCGGAGAATCTGCGTGACAGCCCGCTGGTGATTGAAAAAATCCGCCGTATGCATTGTGACGGGCACATTGTTGCCGCTATCTGCGCAGCGCCGTCTGTCATTCTGGTGACCCACAACCTGTTTCCGCTCGGCAATATGACCGGCTATCCGGCACTGGAAGATAAAATACCGGCAAAACAGTGGGTCAATCAGCGGGTCTATTTTGATGAGCGCGTTAACCTGCTTACCAGCCAGGGCCCGGCCACCGCCATCGATTTTGCCCTGCGTCTGACAGAGCGTCTTTGCGGACAGGAAACCGCAGCAAAAGTGGCGGCAGAATTAGTACTGCCGCCGGGGATATGGGATTATCAGGATACCCCTTACCGCACGCTGGCTGATCAGGGCTGAATAACAAGCGGAGCCGGTGTTGCGGGCTCCTGTATTACCTCAGGAGCCTGTTCCGGTTCTGCACCCTTTTCAGGCTCCGGAACCACCATCATCCAGACTTTGGGTTTCAGTGAATAATGTCCCGCTTTCAGCGCTGCCCAGGCCGCCTGCTTCTCTTCTTCAGAGGCATACTGAATATCCTGGTAATCACGCTCTTCCCAGACCTGTTTATCCGGCTGACCGTCTGTGACTTCCGTGGCTTGCTGCCAGATCTGACAATAGAACGATAAATCAGAATAACCGCTGACACAGACCAGCGCATCATCCTGTCCGTCGCCATCCGCATCCGCCATAAAGCCGAGACACTCCCCGCCTGCGGAGGATTCAGTACAGAACCAGGCGCGTGTCACATCATATTTTCCTTCCCACCAGGATTCCGGCAGCGCCGGGCTGCCCGCTACTGTGAGCATTACCTCCCGCAGTGTCCGGCGGTTATCCTGATCATAAGAGGAGTATGTCAGTGCTTTACTGTATTCCGGATTTTCATTCAGCATCGCGAGTACCGCCTCTCCCCGTTTACCCAGGTCTTCCAGGGTATAGCGGATATCAGAGGTGACTTTGATTCTGCCCTTTTCAATACCCGCCAGAATACTGTTTGCCGTGATCTGTTTAAAATCCGCCAGCGGACTGCTGATCACCAGGATAATCGCCATCAGTATCAGTAATCCGGCTTTGTTGACCGCCCCGAGCAATACTGCCCATCCGCTGCGTTTCCATAACAGTGCCGCGCTGTACGCCAGCACAACCATCGCCAGAAACAGTGCGATACAAAATCCGTATAACCGATCAATACTCCAGCTGTACTGATTAACACGCACCAGAATGCCGTAAACCGATAACAGCGAAAAAACGTTCAGCAACAGCACACCAGCCAATACCAGTCCGTTGAGCCATGAACGGAAGCGTGGCACACATTCATTACCGTAAACCAGATTCAGCAGCAGGATATTCAGCGAAACAAACCAGATCATGGTGAATGAACCCAGCCCGCTGACACGGACGCCGGTCACCAAGGATAACAGCAATCCGCCTGCCGCAATCACACCGATCACGGTCAGCAGCGGTAGCAGTACCCGCGCCACATAACCGGCGATTTTTCCGGTGCTGAAGGTGAATACCGTGCGGATAAACACAAGGCTGATATTGAATCCGAGACAAAAACTCATCCAGAAATACAGAGAATCATTCAGCCAGTCACTGAGAAATTCCAGATTCACAATCCGGAACAGGTAAACCGCCAGAAACAGCATTCCCATCACCAGCAGGCCGATAAGCCCCGCCAGCGCACCCAGCACGGTATTTCTGACATACTGCTCTGTCAACAGCGCATAATCCGGGTTCCACGAGCCGGACAACTGCCGCAACTGAAACCACGGCAGAATCAGCCAGAACAGCAGTACCATCAGAGGAATGAGTGAAGAGAGCTCACGGGTGTGGCCCGCCGTTGCCTCACTCAGATACCAGAAATTCATCCAGACACAGAGAACGGCAGTCAGCAGCAGCCCTGCCCAGAGTGCCGCCGAAGAAAAACGGTTAATCAGATAACTGAATACCGACGGCACAAACAGCGCCAGCAGCATCGGCAGCCAGACCAGCGACCCCGGCACCTGCCACGAACTGCGGATAAGGTAATCGGATGTTGCATTCAGTGTAAGCCCCTGAAGGAGCGCCACCACAATAACAATAACATAGACAAAACGGCTTGCCGGTGCCTGAAGCGCACTGTTTTTCATTCTGAAACCCCGTCAGTAATATAGGTTGCTGCCGGACAGCATAGTGCCGGAACCGGCACAACGGTATCCCTTAAACTCTGAAAAAAGACAATAAAAAACCCCGCCTCCACAGAGGCGGGGTTCAGAAATAAATGACAGCTGCGACTCAGGGACGATACACCTTCACATTGGTATAGCCCTGCTCTGCCAGATACATCGCCTGCAGACGGCTCATCACCCCGCGATCGCAGTAGAGCAGATAAGTGGTCTCCGCCGGTAAATCACCGAACTGAGTGCTGAGCTTGTAGAACGGCAGTGTGCGCACTTCCGTTCCCTCAATTTTCAGCGGATGCGCTTCCTGTTCATCCGGCGAGCGGATATCCAGCACCACATCCGTGGCAGACAGTTCTGATACCATCTCCACTTCAGTAACCTGCTGCTCACTCTGCTGCGCGATCACACGGATATCCATGTTCTGCGCGTTGAGCACCACATCATCCAGAATCGCAAAATCGAATTTCTCTTCTTCGGCTTCGATTTTCTCTTTCACCGCTTTCACAGTCGGGTTTTTCGAGATCACGCCGCAGAATTCCGGCATGGTACGGGCAAAATCTTCAGTACCGATCTGACGGGCAAGATTGATAATGGTTTCTTTGTCGTGTGAGATCAGCGGACGCAGCACCAGGGTGTCTGTCGCGTTGTCGATCATGCGCAGGTTAGTCAGCGTCTGGCTGGAAACCTGTCCCAGCGCCTCGCCGGTCACAATCGCCTGCACGCCATAGCGTTCCGCGACACGGGATGCCGCACGGACCATCATCCGCTTGAGCACCACGCCCATCTGGCCGTCATCCACTTTTTCCAGAATTTCCGCCACTACCGGCTCAAAATTCACCGCCACAAAGCGGACTTTGTGCGAGCTGCCGAAGCGGTTCCACAGGTAATGCGCCACCTGTTTCACACCGATTTCATGTGCCGCACCGCCTAAATTAAAGAAGCAGTAGTGAACACGGCAGCCGCGGCGCATCAGCATATAGCTGGAGACACCGGAATCGAACCCGCCGGAGAGCAGAGACAGCACATCTTCCTGAGTCCCGATCGGGAAACCACCGATCCCTTCCAGACGGCGTACCACGAGGATCAGTTTGTCATCTTCCACTTCCAGATTCACCGTCACATCCGGATGCGTCAGTTTTACCTTCGCGGACGGAATATGCTGGTTCAGGCCGCCGCCGACATAGCGCTCCAGCTCAATGGAACTGAACGGGTGCTTACCACGGCGCTTGGCGCGGACACAAAAGGTTTTGTTTTCCAGTGATGCGGCATACATTTCGAAGGTCTGCTCATAAATATTATGCAGATCGGTAAATGCGCGCTCTTCCACCTGTAAAATATGGTGGATACCGGGAATACGGGTCAGGCGGTCAGCCACACCTTCGCCAAGCTCTTCTTTCTTCACGCGGACTTCAAGATAGTCCCAGTGACGGACAACCGCCACGTCTTCGGCCAGATCTTTAAGCACATTACGGATGTTACTGGTCAGAATTTTAATAAAGCGCAGGCGGACACTCTGGCTTTTGATGGTAATTTCAGGAAATAATTTAATGATAAACTTCATAACGGTTTACTGGCTATCGGCTTGATTTGCAAAGGACGGAGCAGCCGGTGTCAGGCAGCGGCAATCCCCGTTGATGAAATTGAAAGGCGGCAGTATATCACCATATCTCGATCTGCCCCGTAAAAATCGTAAATGAAAGGCACAATTTTCACTGAAAAGTGTAAACTAGGAATTATTTGCGACATAAATGCAACATCACTGAAAAACAGACCATGACCAAAAAAACATCCGCAACGAAAACCGATGCACTGAGCTTTGAAGCATCACTCGATGCCCTTGAAGGGATCGTCACCCGTCTGGAAGCGGGTAACCTGCCGCTGGAAGAAGCCCTGGCCGAGTTTGAACGCGGTATCGCACTGACCCGCACCAGCCAGAAAACCCTGATGGCAGCCGAACAGCGGGTTCAGATCCTGCTGAATGATGATGAAAACGCCCCGCTGAGCGATTTTACACCTGAAAACGACTGACCGCCCGGATCCGGCGGTTCCTGTGTGAACGAGAATGACCATGCCAGAACAAACTCCCGAAACATTCCGCAACCAACTGACACAGGCCAGAGAGCGTGTTGATCACGTTCTTGATGAGATCCTGACCACACTGCCGTTCGCCGCCACCGACATGGGTAAAGCCATGCATTACGGCGCCCTGCTCGGCGGAAAACGTCTGCGCCCGTTCCTGGTGTACGCCACCGGTGAAATGTTTGGTGTGACGGCTGAAAACCTGGATGCCCCGGCAGCAGCCATTGAGTGCATTCACGCCTATTCCCTGATCCATGACGATTTACCGGCCATGGATGACGACACACTGCGCCGCGGCAAACCAACCTGCCACGTCGCCTTTGGTGAAGCGAATGCTATTCTGGCGGGGGATGCCCTGCAAACCCAGGCATTTGCAATTCTCGCCGCCCGGCCGATGCCGGATGTCCGCCCGCAGGACCGTCTGGCGATGATCGCCGAACTGGCGGATGCCGCCGGTCTTGGCGGAATGTGCGGCGGCCAGGCACTTGATCTGGCAGCGGAAGGAAAAAACATCGGTATTCATGCGCTGGAACAAATACATAACCATAAGACCGGTGCTTTAATCCGTGCTTCCGTCCGTATGGGCGCGATGAGTGCCGGTGAAGCAGGCTATGCCGTATTACCGGCTCTCGACACTTACGCACAGGCTATCGGCCTGGCGTTTCAGGTTCAGGATGACATTCTGGATGTTATCGGTCATACGGATGTGATCGGAAAAAGCCAGGGCAGCGACGCCGCTCACGGGAAGAGCACATATCCGTCACTGCTCGGGCTGAAAGCGGCTCAGGATAAAGCACAGGCGCTTTATCAGGAATCACTGGCTGCGCTTTCACAGCTTGAAGAACATCATTACAACACAGCAACCCTGCGTGAACTTGCTAATTTTGTGATTGAACGTAACAGCTAATCCGTCCGGCACGTTCCGGTATTTTCAGAAACTTTAATAAGAATTAGTGAGCATTACATGAGTATTGATATCGCTAAATATCCGACTTTGGCACTCGTTGAGACGCCTGATGATTTGCGTCTGTTACCGAAAGAGAGTTTACCGAAACTCTGCGATGAACTGCGGCAATATCTGTTAAACAGCGTCAGCCGTTCCAGCGGGCATTTTGCCTCCGGTCTCGGCACGATTGAACTGACCGTGGCACTCCATTATGTCTATCAGACTCCGTTTGATAACCTGATCTGGGATGTCGGCCACCAGGCCTATCCGCACAAGATCCTGACCGGGCGCCGTGACCGCATTGACACCATCCGCCATAAAAACGGGCTGCATGCTTTCCCGTGGCGTGAAGAGAGTGAATATGATGTTCTGAGTGTTGGTCACTCCTCCACCTCCATCAGTGCCGGTGTCGGGATGGCGGTTGCCGCTGCCCGTGAGGGACGCAACCGCAAAACCGTCTGTGTGATCGGCGACGGCGCGATCACCGCCGGTATGGCCTTTGAGGCAATGAACCACGGCGGGGATATCAAATCCGACATGCTGGTGATCCTCAACGACAACGAGATGTCCATCTCCGAAAACGTCGGTGCCCTCAACAACCACCTGGCGCAGCTGCTTTCCGGCAAGCTCTACACCACACTGCGTGAAGGCGGAAAGAAAGTGTTCTCCGGCCTGCCTCCTATCAAGGATCTGCTGAAGAAAACCGAAGAACACATCAAAGGCATGGTGGTGCCGAGCACCTTCTTTGAAGAGCTGGGCTTCAATTACATCGGGCCGGTAGACGGACACGATGTACTGGCACTGATCCAGACCCTGAAAAATATGCGTGACCTGAAAGGTCCTCAGTTCCTGCATATTATGACGAAAAAAGGGCGCGGTTATGAACCGGCTGAAAAAGATCCGATCAGCTGGCACGCCGTACCGCAGTTTGATCCGTCAACCGGCACACTGCCGAAAAGTAAATCGTCCAAACCGACCTTCTCAAAAATCTTCGGTGACTGGCTGTGTGAAGAAGCAGAGCACGACCCGAAACTGATGGCGATCACCCCTGCCATGCGCGAAGGTTCCGGTATGGTACGCTTCTCCAAATCCTTCCCGGATCAGTATTTTGATGTCGCGATTGCTGAACAGCACTCCGTCACCTTTGCCGCCGGACTGGCTATCGGTGGTTACAAGCCGGTTGTTGCGATTTACTCCAGCTTCCTGCAGCGCGCCTACGATCAGGTGATCCACGATGTCGCGATCCAGAAACTGCCGGTCCTGTTTGCTATCGACCGCGCCGGGATTGTCGGCAACGACGGTCCGACACACCAGGGCGCGTTTGATCTCTCCTTCCTGCGCATCCTGCCGAACATGGTGATCATGACCCCGAGTGATGAAAACGAGTGCCGCCAGATGCTGCACACCGGTTATCACTACGGCAAAGGCCCGGTTGCGGTGCGTTATCCGCGCGGCGGCGGCTGTGGTGCCACACTCCAGCCACTGACTCAGATTGAGATCGGTAAAGGTGTTGTGCGCCGTGAAGGGGAGAAAACCGCAATTCTGGTCTTCGGTACCCTGCTGGAAGAAGTCCTGAAAGCGGCAGAAAACCTGAATGCCACCGTGGTGGATATGCGTTTTGTCAAACCGCTGGATGAAGCCCTGATCCTGGAGATGGCAGCGAGCCATGACACACTGGTGACTGTCGAGGAAAACGCCGTTATGGGCGGTGCTGGCAGCGGTGTGAATGAATTCCTGATGGCGCAGCGCAAGCCGGTGCCCGTGCTCAATATCGGCCTGCCGGACAGCTATGTGCCGCAGGGCGACCAGGAAGAGATCCGCAGCGATATGGGCCTGGATGCAGAGCATATTCAGAAGTCCATCGAAGCGTACCTGGCAAAAGCCTGATTATCCTTCCGGACACAAAAAACCCTGCTGATGCAGGGTTTTTTATGTCATCAATAATGTCTTTGCCGCTTACTCCGCAGCCGCTTTCACCGCAAAGTGGTCAAACCCGCTCAGGGCCGGTTTTACTTCCTCACCTTTACTGAAATAGCGGATGCCGTCACTCTCCGGTTTCATCTGCCCGATACAGCAGAAAGGTGCGCCGGTGTGTGCCAGTGCCATTTCCAGTGCGCCACGATTGATTTCCGGAACGGTAAAGCACAGTTCATAATCCTCACCGCCCGCCAGTGCACGGGCGAGAGCCTGCTCCGGTGATGAACAGGCTTTCAGTGCCTCAGACATCGGTAAGTTATCCAGTTCAATCCTGGCACCGCAGCGGCTGGCTTTCAGGATATGGCCGAGATCGGAAATCAGCCCGTCAGAGATATCTATCGCAGAGGATGCGAGATCGCGCAGCGCCTGTCCCTGCAGGATACGCGGCTGCGGACGCAGATGGCGTTTCAGCAGATATTCTTTGTGTGCCGGGTCTTCGGGCTGCAGCTCACCCAGTAAAATCGCCAGTCCGGCGGCACTGTCACCCAGTGTGCCGGTGACATAGATCCAGTCGCCGTTACGGGCACCGGCGCGTTTCATCGCCCGCCCGGCCGGGACCAGACCATGAACCGTCAATGTCAGGCTCATCGGGCCGCGTGTGGTATCGCCGCCGATTAACTGCATACCGTAATAATTCAGTTGCTCAAAGAAGCTGTCGCTGAACTCACCCAGCCACGCTTCATCAATGGACGGCAGTGTCAGCGCCAGGGAAACCCAGGCCGGATCCGCACCGATAGCGGCCAGATCACTTAAATTCACAGCAAGGGATTTCCACGCCAAATCACGGGCAGAAACGGAAGGCAGAAAATGAATACCGGACACCAGGGTATCCGTGCTGACAGCAACCTGCTGTTTTTCCGCTACGGTCATCAGAGCGCAATCATCCCCGATACCCAGTTCAACGTCCCGGCGGTAATAGTGCTGCCGGTCAAAAAAACGCCGGATGAGATCAAATTCACCACAAGCCATAATCAGAAATTCCGCAATCAGATAAAGACAAAAGGCCGGTTAAACCGGCCTCTTTTATATCATGTCATTTATGTCCTTGCATAAAAGTATCAGATGATTACTTTCTGCGGGCATTTGGCGCGGCTTTATCAAGCACGCCATTGACAAATTTGTGGCTCTCTTCCGCGCCGAACACTTTTGCCAGTTCAATCGCTTCGTTGATAACCACTTTGTAAGGGACATCCTCACGGTAGCTTAATTCATACATCGCCAGACGCAGAACCGCTTTTTCCACCTGACCTAACTCCTCCAGCTGGCGGGAGAGGTACGGAGCCATCAGTGCATCAAGGCGCACCGCATTCGTTGCCGCACCGAAGAACAGCTCACGAAAATAGGCGACATCAACGTCTTTGACATCCTGCTCTGACAGAAATTCTGATTCAACATCCGCAATATTATTGCCGGATAACTGCCACGAATAAAGCGCCTGAACGGCACATTCACGAGCACGACGACGAGCTGCAGGTTTCACACATATCCCCTTACTAAAATCCGGATTCAGCCTTTGATGGCTTTAATTACATTAATCATTTCCAGCGCGGTCATCGCGGCTTCCGCCCCTTTGTTACCGGCTTTGGTTCCCGCACGTTCAATGGCCTGTTCAATATTTTCGGTGGTCAGCACCCCGAAAGTAACCGGAATCGAGCTGTTCATCGCAACGGCAGATAACCCGGAGCTGCATTCACCGGACACATATTCAAAATGTGCGGTGCCGCCGCGGATAACAGTACCCAGTGCAATAATAGCGTCATATTTTCCGGTATCAGCCAGTGTTTTCACTGCCAGAGGCAGTTCATAAGCACCCGGCACCCAGACCGTTGTAATGTTCTCAGAGGAGACCTGGCCAATACGCTCAAGCGCATCAACCGCACCGTCTAACAGGCTGTCGTTGATGAAGTTGTTAAAGCGGGCAATTGCGATGGCGATACGCGCACCCGGCGCACTGACAACACCTTTAATGACGTTCATAGCCTTTCCTTCTTACGAGTTTCATACTGCGGGGCGCGGATTTTATCACATTCTTTCCGTCACCGCGCCTGTGTTTTTCAAACTCCGGAATAAAAATTAAATTCCGGCGTAAATTCAGAGGTTAATAAACCGGGGTCAGCCGCAGGCGGAGATCCGGCCCGACCATCGTGCAGTCGTCGATCCGCAACTGCGGCGCATCACGCAGATGCGCAAGCGGCGGCAGTGTAAAGAGATCCTGCGCATCACTGCCCAGAATCTTCGGTGCCAGATAAAGCACGATTTCATCCGCCAGTCCGGCTTTCAGCAGTGCGCCCGCCATATGTGAGCCGCACTCTGTCCAGATATGATTAATATTGCGTTTGCCGAGCTGCATCATCAGCAGAACCAAATCAACACCACAGCCGTTCTCCGGCAGGATCATTTCCTCAACGTCACCCTGCCAGTTATCCGGCTGAGAAGCGATCCGCGCCAGCCAGCAACTGCCCGGCAATTGTGTGACACGGTGCTGAGCGGTCACCCGCTGACGGCTGTCTGTGATAATCCGCACCGGCTGACGGATATCCGTCTCCGGATAGCTCTGCTGCAACGATGCCGGGAAATCCGCATGGCGGACAGTCAGGCCCGGATCATCTGCCAGAACCGTGGCACTGGTGGATAAAATCGCCCCGGCCTGTGCCCGGAACTGCTGCACATCCTGCCGCGCGGCTTTTGAGGTGATCCACTGACTTTCACCATTGGCTAATGCGGTTTTTCCGTCGATCGAGGCCGCCATTTTCAACTGAATATACGGGAAACCGGTGCGCATCCGTTTAAAGAAGCCTTTATTCAGCGCTTCGGCTTCCTGCATCAGTACGCCGTGGCTGACCTCAATACCGGCTTCGCGCAGTTTAAACAGTCCGCGTCCGGCCACCTGCGGATTCGGATCCTGCATGGCGGCCACCACCCGGCTGACGCCGGCATTTATCAGCGCTTCGGCACACGGCGGTGTACGGCCGTGGTGACTGCACGGCTCCAGTGTGACATACGCGGTGGCGCCACGGGCTTTATCACCGGCCATGCGCAGCGCATGCACTTCCGCATGCGGTTCACCGGCACGCTGATGGTAACCTTCACCAACGATTTCGCCGTCACGGACAATCACACAGCCGACATTCGGGTTCGGCGCTGTGGTAAAACGACCCAGCGCCGCCAGTTCAAGGGCGCGGGCCATATAAAATTCATCAGAATGCATCATGTTCAGTCCTGCAGGCGGGCAATTTCCTCGCCGAATTCACGGATATCCTCAAAACTGCGGTAAACCGACGCAAAGCGGATATACGCGACTTTATCCAGCTTTTTCAGCTCGCTCATCACCAGTTCGCCGACAAACTTAGCAGAGACTTCCCGTTCGCCGGTAGCCCGTAACTGCGATTTGATGTGACTGAGGGAGGTTTCGATATCGTCAGAGCTGACGGGGCGTTTTTCCAGCGCCTTCTGCATACCGCGGCGCAGTTTTTCTTCGTCAAACGGTTCTCGGCTGTCATCACTTTTGACCACACGCGGCATCACCAGCTCGGCGACCTCAAACGTGGTAAAACGTTCGTGGCATTCCAGGCACTGACGGCGGCGGCGGACCTGAGAACCATCACCCACCAGGCGTGAGTCGATGACTTTGGTATCAACGGCGGAGCAAAACGGGCAATGCATAAATTATCCTGCGGGTCAATGAACTGTTGCGGTAGTTTACCCTGTTTATACATAAAAAACACCCTGCATGCATGCACATGCAGGGTGTTTTATGTTTTTTCGCGGCAGAAATTACGGCAGGATAGATTCCTGGTCCGCGCCTTCTTTTTCCACTTTCTGCACAATCAGGTGCTCACGCTTCATACCCAGTTTCAGGGCCAGCGCAGACGCCACGTAGATTGAGGAAATCGTACCGATAGACACACCAATCAGCATGACCAGCGAGAAGCCTTTCAGCATTGCACCACCGAAGATATAGAGCATCAGAACCACTAACAGGGTGGTTGCCGATGTCATAATGGTACGGCTTAACGTCTGAGTCAGGGAAACGTTCATGATCTCATACGAGGTACCACGGCGGATTTTGCGGAAGTTCTCACGGATACGGTCAGATACCACGATGCTGTCGTTCAGTGAGTAACCGATAACCGACATCAGGGATGCCACAATGGTCAGGTCAATCTCAATATGGAACAGCGACAGTACGCCGAGGGTGATGATAACGTCGTGCGCCAGCGCGATAACCGCACCTAACGCCAGACGCCATTCAAACCGCATCGCCACATAGATCAGGATACAGATTAATGCCGCGATCAGCGCCATTGCGCCGGTCTGAGCCAGTTCCGCACCCACACTCGGGCCGACGAACTCGATACGTTTGACCACCGCACTCTCATCAATGTTTTTATTGATCACATTGATAACGGTTTTACCCAGTTCCTGACCCGCAGTACCTTCTGCCGGCGGCAGACGTACCATGATGTCACGGCTGCTGCCGAAGTTCTGGATCAGCGGATCTTTAAACCCGGCCTGCGCAACGGTATCACGGATTTTATCCAGATCTGCCGGCTGGCTGAAGTTAACTTCAATGACGGTACCGCCGGTGAAGTCCAGACCCCAGTTAAACCCTTTCACGCCGATGATTGCCACAGAGGCAATCAGCAGCAGTGCCGAGATGGTAAATGCCACGTTGTCCCAGCGCATAAAGTCATAGACTCTGCGGCCGTGGTTTAATTGTTCAACAGTATAATCCTGTGCCACAACGTGCTCCTTAAATAGACAGCTTATTAATACGTTTACCGCCATACAGCAGGTTCACGATGGCACGTGTACCGATAATCGCTGTAAACATGGAGGTTGCCACACCAATGGCTGTCGTAATCGCAAACCCTTTAATCGAACCGGTACCGACCGCGTAAAGAATGACAGCAGTAATCAGTGTGGTTAAGTTTGCGTCGATAATACTTGAGAAGGCGCCTTTGTACCCTTCATGGATTGCCTGCTGGACAGAACGCCCGTTGCGCAGTTCCTCTTTGATACGTTCGTTTATCAGAACGTTCGCATCAACCGCAACCGCAAGGGTCAGCACGATCCCCGCAATCCCCGGCATGGTCAGCGTAGCGCCCGGTAACAGCGACATCACCCCGACAATCAGGATAAGGTTCGCCAGTAACGCGCTGCTCGCGATCAGACCGAATTTACGGTAGTAGATCACCATGAACAGAATTGAGGCCATCAGCCCCCACAGACATGCTTCCAGGCCCTGCTCGATATTCTGCAGACCCAGAGTCGGCCCGATGGTCCGCTCTTCCACAATCTGGATTGGTGCAATCAGGGCACCGGCACGCAGCAGCAGTGATAACTGACGTGCTTCATTGGCATTATCAATCCCGGTGATACGGAAGTTTGATCCTAAACGGGACTGAATATTGGCAATGTTGATAACTTCTTCGTTTTTCTCAAGGATTGAGCGGCCTGCGGCATCTTTACGCCCGCTGTCTTTATATTCGACAAACAGGGTCGCCATCGGCTTATACAGGTTATCCTTGGTAAAATCGGACATGGTGTTACCACCGGCGCTGTCGAGCGAGATGCTGACCTGCGGCTGACCGTACTCATCACTCTGTGAAGTGGAGTCAGTAATGTGGTCACCGGTCAGAATCACACGCTTGTACAGGGCGACTTTGCGTCCGTCACGGGTGTATTTCACTTCAGTGTCACCCGGGATACGGCCTGCTTCGATAGCGGCAGGGTCAACAGCACCGTTGACCAGACGGAATTCCAGGGTGGCAGTTGCCCCGAGGATTTCTTTCGCCCGTGCGGTGTCCTGAATACCCGGTAATTCCACCACGATGCGGTCCGCACCCTGACGCTGTACCAGCGGCTCGGCAACACCGAGCTGGTTAACACGGTTACGCAGGATAGTGATGTTCTGCATGACAGCATAGCTGCGCGCTTCACTTAAGCGCTGGTCGCTCATTACGGCGGTCAGCGTGTTATCTGTACCGTCTTTGAAGACTAAATCGCGCAGGCGTTTAGATAACAGCGAGCTGGCTTCGGAACGTGATGCATCATCACGGAAGCGGACTTCCACGCCGTAATCCGCTGATTTGCGGACAGACGCAAACGGAATGCTGTTTTCACGCAGCAGCGAGCGGATACCGTCGAGGTTCTGCTCCTGCAGTTTACCCAGCGCGGTTTCCATATCCACTTCCATCAGGAAGTGAACACCACCACGCAGGTCGAGACCCAGTTTCATCGGCTCGCCACCCACGGCGGTCAGCCATTTCGGTGTCGCCGGGGCAAGGTTCAGGGCAACAACATATTGCTCACCTAAGCCTTTCACCAGCTCTTCACGGGCACGTAACTGGATATCAGGATTTGAGAAACGGGCAAGTATCACACCGTTTTCCAGTGCGACCGACTTACTCGCGATCTGATCTTTTTCTAAAATGGTCCGGACCTGATCCAGGGTCTGTTCATTGGCGGCGGTTCCCCGCGCGCCAGTGATTTGAACAGCCGGATCCTCTCCATACAGGTTTGGAAGCGCATAAAGCAAACCGATGAGGATCGCAGCGATCAGCATCAGATACTTCCACAAAGGATAACGGTTTAACACGGCAGTCCCTTCGGGAAAATCATACTACAGGAAGATTACAGCGCCTTCAGTGTACCTTTCGGTAAAACTGCTGCGACGAAATCACGTTTGATGGTTACTTCAGTTGTTTCGTTCAGTTCCAGAACGATGTAGCCGGTGTCAGACACTTTAGCCACACGACCGATCAGACCACCGGTAGTTAACACTTCATCACCTTTGGTGATGGAGTCCATTAATTGCTTGTGTGATTTAGCACGTTTCTGTTGCGGGCGCAGGATCATGAAGTAGAAAATCAGCACGAAAACGACCAGCATAACAATCAGAGACATCGGGCTGCCCTGAGAAGCGGCTGCACCGGTTGATGCTACTGCGTCAGAAATGAAAAAACTCATCAAACTATCCTCTTGTTATTCACATAATTATCAGGCAGATAAACCTGCCGGTGGTGTATCGCCTATGTTATACACCACCGGGTGATCCCGTTTCGGGGAAATCACTCACTTAACGGCGGAACGGGTTTCCCGATCCGCTGATAAAATTCAGCGGCAAATGCTTCCAGACGGCCTTCTTCAATTGCCTGCCGGATACCCGCCATCAGACGCTGATAGTAGCGCAGATTATGAATGGTATTTAAGCGCGCGCCAAGGATTTCATTACAGCGATCCAAATGATGCAGGTAAGCACGCGTATAATTGCGGCAGGTATAGCAGTCACATTCCGCATCCAGCGGCGATGTATCTGATTTATACTTCGCATTACGGATTTTTACCACGCCGTCCGTCACAAACAGATGACCGTTACGGGCATTACGGGTCGGCATCACGCAGTCGAACATATCAATACCGCGGCGCACACCTTCCACCAGATCTTCCGGTTTACCCACGCCCATTAAATAGCGCGGTTTATCTTCCGGGATCTGCGGACAGACATGCTCGAGAATCCGGTGCATATCTTCTTTCGGCTCGCCGACAGCCAGACCGCCCACAGCGTACCCATCAAATCCGATTTCCACCAGTCCTTTCACAGACACATCGCGTAAATCTTCGTAAACACTGCCCTGGATGATACCGAACAGCGCATTCGGGTTACCCAGCTCATCGAAACGGTCACGGCTGCGTTTAGCCCAGCGCAGAGACATTTCCATGGATTTCTTCGCGTAGTCCCAGTCCGCCGGATACGGTGTGCACTCGTCAAAAATCATCACGATATCAGACCCGAGATCGTACTGAATTTCCATCGATTTTTCAGGACTTAAGAAGATTTTTTCACCGTTGATCGGGTTACGGAAATGGACACCTTCTTCTTTGATTTTGCGCATTGCGCCCAGGCTGAACACCTGGAAACCGCCGGAGTCAGTCAGAATCGGGCCTTTCCACTGCATAAAGTCATGCAGATCGCCGTGCAGTTTCATAATTTCCTGACCGGGACGCAGCCACAGATGGAACGTGTTGCCTAATAAGATTTGCGCACCGGTCTCTTTCACTTCTTCCGGTGTCATCCCTTTCACTGTGCCATAAGTCCCCACCGGCATAAATGCAGGGGTTTCAACAACGCCACGATCAAAAATTAAGCGACCACGGCGCGCACGGCCGTCTGTCGTCTGCAGTTCATATTTCACAAAACCTCCGGCATCAGAAAAACAGTCTGATGATGTTTAATTAGCGGCAGTCAGTCAGCAGTCGCTGAAATCTGCCGGATCAATAATTCTGTAGTATATCAGTCGTCGTGACCAACTTTTTCAAATTTCGCCTGCGGGTTGCGGGTAATAAACATCGCATCCCCGTAGCTGAAGAAACGGTAACGTTCACGCACCGCCGCTTCATACGCCTGCATGGTGTGCTGATAACCGGCAAAGGCGGAAACCAGCATAATCAGCGTGGATTCCGGCAGATGGAAATTGGTGATCAGCGCATCCACCACCTGATACTCATATCCCGGATAAATAAAGATTTGGGTATCATCAAAGAATGGCGCTATCAGTGCATCCTGTGCCGCTTTCGCCGCACTTTCCAGGGAGCGCACGGATGTTGTGCCGACCGCAATCACTTTATTACCCCGCGCTTTACACGCCAGCACGGCATCAACCACATTCTGCGGCACTTCCGCATATTCGGAGTGCATGATGTGATCTTCGATGTTATCCACACGCACCGGCTGGAAAGTCCCCGCCCCGACATGCAGGGTGACAAAGGCCATTTCCACGCCTTTTTCGCGCAGTGCCGCCAGCAGCGGCTCATCAAAGTGCAGCCCGGCAGTCGGTGCGGCCACCGCGCCGGGGCGGTCATTATACACGGTCTGGTATAACTCGCGATCCGACTCTTCATCAGGGCGGTCAATATAAGGCGGCAGCGGCATATGACCAATCTGATTCAGAATGGTCAGCACATCGCGCTCATCATCAAAACGGATTTCAAACAGCGCATCGTGACGCGCCACCATGGTGGCTTTCACGCTCTCATCTTCGCCCAGCAGCAGCTCCGCACCCTCTTTCGGTGCTTTCGATGCGCGGACATGCGCCAGTACACGGTGCTCATCCAGCATCCGCTCCACCAGCACTTCAATCTTTCCGCCGGAGGCTTTGCGGCCGAACATTCTGGCGGGGATCACGCGGGTATCATTAAATACCAGCAGATCACCGGGATTGAGTTTATTCAGCACTTCGGTGAAGATACCGTGGTTCAGTTCACCACTGATACCATCAAGCGATAACAGACGACACTTGCTCCGCTCCGCCTGCGGGTAGCGGGCAATCAGTTCGTCCGGCAGTTCAAAAGTAAAATCGGCAACACGCATGAGATTCTCGGCTTCATCTCAAAAAGAAAAACAGGCGCAATAGTCTAGTGCCCCGGTAAGCAGGGCGCAAGAAATAACCCGCCGACGGCGGAATAAAAGGCTGCGGTATTATGAATTTTCTCGCACATCTCCACCTTGCCTCACTGGCAAACAGCAGTTTTCTCGGCAATCTGATGGCCGATTTTGTCCGCGGCACACCGGAAGAACAGTACAGCGCACCGGTCGCGGCGGGGATCCGGCTGCACCGGCGTATTGATACCCTGACCGATTCACACCCGCTGGTGCGGGAAGCCCGTCAGCTGTTCCGCCCGGAATACCGCCGCTACGCGCCGATCACGCTGGATGTGGTCTGGGATCATTTTCTTTCCCTGCACTGGTCTCAGTTTGAACCGAAAACGTCGCTGACCGATTTCACACAACACGTCCGCACAGTGATTGAACCGCAACTGGCGTTCACGCCGGTGAAATTTCAGGAGCTGAATGAGTTTATGTGGCCGCAGCGCTGGTTAATCCGTTATCAGGAGATCCCCTATATCGGACAGGTGTTGGCGGGGATGGCAAAACGACGTCCGAAACTTGCCGCGCTCAGGGAGACAAATCAGGATTTTACCGATAATTATCAGTCTCTTGAAAAGATATTCTTCCGCTTCTATCCGCAGATGATGGACAGTGTGACAAAGCCGTTTACAGGTCAGTAACGGTTTTTACGTTCATTCACACAATTAGCACTTGAACTTTACTCAAATAACTCTATCTTATTCGGGTAGCAGATAGAATAATGAACTATTGATAGGTAAAACCTATTATATTAATCGGTATTATGATCTTTAATACCATCCCCGGATTCTTTATTCTGTCTGTTGTTTATTGCCATACTCTATATAATCTTACAGGAGTAAATTATGGTTCTGGTAACCCGTCAAGCCCCCGATTTTACAGCTGCAGCCGTTATGGGTAACGGTGAAATTGTTGATAACTTCAATCTGAAAAAACACCTGAACGGCCGTCCGGCTGTTATCTTCTTCTGGCCGATGGACTTCACTTTCGTCTGCCCTTCTGAGCTGATCGCATTCGATCACCGCTATGAAGAATTCAAAAAACGCGGTGTGGAAGTGATTGGTGTGTCTATGGACTCTGAGTTTGTTCATAACGCATGGCGTAACACTGCTATCGACGATGGCGGTATCGGTCCGGTTCAGTATCCGATGATTGCGGATATCAAACATGACATCATGCGGGCTTACGGTGTTGAGTTTCCGGAAGCCGGTGTTGCTCTGCGCGGTTCTTTCCTGGTGGACAAAAACGGTGTTGTCCGTCATCAGGTCGTCAACGACCTGCCGCTGGGCCGTAACGTAGACGAAATGCTGCGTATGGTTGACGCACTGCAATTCCACGAAGAGCACGGCGATGTATGCCCTGCACAGTGGGAAAAAGGTCAGGAAGGTATGAATGCATCTCCGAAAGGCGTTGCTGACTTCCTGAAAAAGAACTCCGGCAAACTGTAAGTTCCGGCAGTTAAGAGATACAAAAACCAGCCTGCGGGCTGGTTTTTTTGTGCCTGAATAACGGGCAAAAAAATACCCCGCACATGACAGGGTATTTTTATAATCCGGACTATCAGGCGTGTTTGTGATTCACTTCCGGCTCAGCGCCCATCAGGCGATCAACCACAATGGAAACCACCAGCACCGCCAGTGACGGCGCAAGCCACGCCAGGTCATATTTAAAGAACGGCAGCGACTCAATCCATGACGGCATATAAGGGCCGAACATTTTAGTGGCTTTCAGAGCACCCATCGTCCCGAGGATCAGGCTGACCAGCATTGCCGGCGCAACCACCCGTCCCGGTTTTTTCCAGAAACGCAGTGTGAAACTCAGCAGGATCAGCACAATACACGGCGGATAAATGGATACCAGCACCGGAATGGAGAATGCAATCAACTTGCTCAGCCCCAGGTTGGAGATCACCATGGAGAACGCACCGAGGATCCACACCAGAGTACGGTAAGAAATCGGCAGATAACGGCTGAAGAATTCCGCACAGGCGCAGGTCAGGCCGATCGCCGTTACCATACAGGCCACAAAAATCAGTACCGCCAGGAAGAAGCTGCCGTAGTTACCGAAAGTATACTGGACATACTCATGCAGAATTTCCGCACCATCGGCAGGGTTCGGGATAATCGACCCGCTGTTTTCCCCTAATTTGAACAGTGCCAGATAGACCAGAGTCAGCAGCACACCGGCAATCAGCCCGGCCCACATGGTATAGCGGGTCAGCAGTGAGGAGTTTTCCACTCCGCGCGAACGGGCGGCATTAACAATGACAATCCCGAAGACCATTGCGCCGAGGGTATCCATGGTCAGATAACCATTAATAAACCCGTTGGAGAACGCCATTTCTTTATACTCCGGCGTTGCCATAATGGCATCACCGGCCGGCCACATGACCGCAGCCACCCCGAGGATAGCCAGAGCCAGCATTTTAACCGGTGCCAGCACATGGCCGACGCTGTCCAGCAATTTACCCGGATACAGAGAAATACCGATCACACAGGCAAAATAGATTACGCTGTAAATCAGCAGGGAAATATCAGATTCTCCGCCTACCAGCGGCGCAATCCCGATTTTATAAGAAACGGTGGCTGTACGCGGCGTGGCAAACAACGGCCCGACGGACAGATAGGCCACAACAGCCAGCAGCAGCCCGGCGTATTTACCGACTGGTGTACTGAGTGCCTCAATACCGCCACCGACTTTTGCAAGTGCGATCACTGTCAGAACCGGTAAACCAACGCCGGTGATCAGGAACCCGGCTGCCGCCGTCCAGACCATTTCGCCGGCCTGAAGGCCGACCATTGGCGGAAATATAATATTTCCCGCCCCGACAAACAGCGCGAAGGTCATAAAACCTAAGGCTAAAATATCTCGTGAAGTTAAACGATGCGCCATATTATTTTTGTCTGTTACTGTTAATTTAATGTGAAATATTCAATAAAAATATCGGAAATAAAAATCCAACTCCCTGATCTGTCACCGGCGCTATCTCCTGCTGTTTTAACATTCTATTAGCACTACGTTATTCATATTAAGTTAATAACTATAGTGATTATATTTAAAAAACAGTGATATTTGCCAATAACTCACTACAAGTAAAACTTTTATAGCGCAGAAAGGCAATAGTCAAAGCAAAAACCAGAACTATATACCGAAGTCTATTTCCAAAGCAGCGATTGCTGTTATGTAAGCTTCAATAAACACTATATGATTTGTTTATATTTTAATCAGACATTTTAAATCTGCTGAAATTAGCAGCGATTAAATAAAGAAAGCGGCAAAAGCCGCTTTAATGAGAGGACTTAGCGATAAGCCGCGCAGGAATGGTAAAACTGAACTCCGTTCCCTGCCCGGGTTTGCTGGTAATATCCAGATGGGTGTGGTGATGCTGTAAAGCGTGTTTCACTATCGCCAGCCCCAGACCGGAGCCGCCGGTCTGCCGCGAACGGGATTTATCCACGCGGTAAAAACGTTCAGTCAGGCGGGACAGATGTTCCGCCGGAATGCCCGGACCGTTATCTTTCACACTGAACACCGCGTTACCGTTACGCAGCGCCCAGCTGACCTCAATCCGTGTATTTTCCGGAGTATGATTTACCGCGTTATACACCAGGTTCGACATGGCGCTGCGCAGCTCTTCCTCATCCCCGAAAATCTTCAGTTTGTCATCCACCGCAAAGCGGATGTCATGGTTACCCCGGCTGAGCGTCACGGCTTCCTGCTGAAGCATTATCAGCATCCCCGGCACATCCACAACCTGATCCAGCCCGCTTTTGACAGCCACTTCAATTTTTGAGAGCTGCAAAAGCTGTTTAACCATGCCGTCCATACGGCGGGTCTGCTCCTGCATGGTCAGAATCGCTTTTTTATTCATCGGATTATCAAAATCCTGATCCGCGAGCATCTCCAGATAGCCCTGCAAAACCGTCAGCGGCGTGCGCAGTTCGTGACTGACATTGGCAAAGAAATCACGCCGCGAGTTTTCAAGACGGCGTTTTTCCGTCACATCGCGGGCAACCATCAGCAACTGCCCTTCTGAATACGGCATGATGCGCAATTCCATCATGCTGCCGTTATTCAGTTCCAGCGTCAGCGGCAGGGTATAGTCACCTGCAGTCAGATAACGGCTGAAATCCGGGTAACGCAGAAGGTTAAAGATGTGCTGCCCGTTATCATCCGGCCAGCGGAAACCGAGAAGGTGCTGGGCATGTTTGTTACACCAGAAAATATTGCCGTCTTCTGTCATCATCACCACCGCATCCGGCAGGGATTCTGCCCCGCTGCGAAAGCGTTTGATCAGGGTGGCGAGTTCACGGCGGCGCTTGCGGTTACGCTGCTGAAGCTGGTAGATACCGTAAAAAATCGGCTCCCAGCTGCTGCGGCCGGGCGGTGGCAGCATACTGCGATCCAGCCACAGCCAGTCAGACAATTTCAGTAAGTTATAGCTGTGCCAGACGGCAGCGGCAAACAGGGCACCGGCAAGAAACCAGCCGGTATAGCCGAAAAAAAGTGACAAAAAGAGTGCCGGCAGGCAGAAAACCAGTAATTCCAGTACAATTTTTTTCCACGAAAGACGCTCAAGCACGCGCGATCCTCTTGCGGTTTAACATTATTATCAGTAACGGACAGAGAAGCGGTAACCCGTTCCCCGGACTGTCTGTATCATTTTATCGTGTCCGTCCGCTTCCAGCGCCTTGCGCAGGCGGCGGATATGCACATCCACCGTGCGGTCCTCAACATAGACATTTTCCCCCCAGACATAGTTCAGTAGCTGTTCACGGCTGTAAACCCGCTCCGGATGAGTCATAAAGAAGTGCAGCAGTTTGAATTCGGTCGGCCCCATTTCCAGCGGGTTCTCATTACTGGTTACGCGGTGGGATGCCGGGTCGAGTGTCAGGCCGTTCATGGCGATAAGGTCATCCGCCGCCATCGGGGAGATGCGCCGCAGAATCGCTTTAACACGGGCCACTAACTCTTTCGGTGAGAAGGGTTTGGTCAGATAGTCATCCGCGCCGGTTTCCAGACCTTTGACACGGTCTTCCTCTTCACCGCGCGCCGTCAGCATCATCACCGGGATTTCCCGCAACTGACTGTCCCGTTTCATATGTTTGATAACCTGAATACCGGAACCGCCCGGGATCATCCAGTCCAGCAGGACAAGATCAGGGAAAGGCTCCACCAGCCGGGCAATGGCCGCATCATAATCATCCGCCTCGATAGGCTGATAGCCATTCTGCTCCAGTACAAAACAGACCATTTCACGGATAGGTGCTTCATCTTCAACGACTAAAATTCGTCTTGCCATGGCGTTCCCTGTTTACCGTTAATTTCATTTCATCAGACAGTGCCGCGATTATGCGTCACTTTTGTGACAGATTTATGAATATCAGCCGATACCTCAGCCTGCACCGCAAAGATAATGTCATTAAACTGACATACTACACACAAAATGCGTGTCAGATCGTAAAACACTGGATATTCATCCAATATTTATTTTTACCGCCTGATTTCCGTTATACTCTGTTTTCAGTAAACCGCCTAACGCAATGCGCATTCAGTTCGCCCGGCAGGAATAACCATATATGAAAATCATTCACACATCAGACTGGCATCTCGGACAATATTTTTACACTAAAAACCGGTTACAGGAACATCTGCAGTTTTCAGACTGGCTGATAAACCTGATAAAAGAACAGCGGGCGGATGCCCTGATTGTCGCCGGAGATGTGTTTGATACCGCCTCCCCGCCGAGTTACGCCCGTGAGCTGTATAACCGTTTTGTTGCACAACTGCAACAGACCGGCTGTCATCTGATTGTGCTTGCCGGTAACCATGATGCCGTTGCCACGCTGAATGAATCCCGTGAACTGATGGCCTGCCTGAATGCGGATGTGATTGCCCGGCCGGATCCGGCGCGGGATCTGATCGTACTTTATAATAAGCAGAACCAACCCGGTGCGATTGTCTGTGCTGTGCCGTTTCTGCGGCCGCGCGATATTCTGGAAAGTCAGGCCGGACAATCCGAAGCAGAGAAACAACTGGCACTGCTGACCGCGATACAGTCACATTATCAGTCCCTTTATGACAGAGCGGTGGCAAAACGGACTGAGTTGGATACAGATGTCCCAATCATTATGACCGGCCACCTGACAACAGTGGGTGCCAAAACATCGGAATCTGTCCGTGATATTTATATCGGCACACTGGATGCCTTTCCCGCCGGTGCTTTCCCGCCGGCGGATTACATTGCCCTCGGGCATATTCACCGCGCACAGTCCATCGGTGACAGCGGCACCATCCGTTACAGCGGTTCCCCCGTCCCGCTCAGTTTTGATGAATCCGGACAGGAAAAAAGTGTCTTCCTGCTCACCCTGGATAGCAACAGCATTACGGCGATTGATGCGGTACCGGTTCCCTGTTTTCAGCCGATGGTCTGCCTGAAAGGCGATCTGGATACCATCAGTCAGGCGTTTGAACAGTTTCCGCCCCGTGATGAACACACACAGCCGGTCTGGCTGGACATCGAAGTTGCCGGGCGGGATTACCTGCCGGACATTCAGAAACGCATTCAGGCACTGACAGAGCCGCTGGCCGCAGAAGTGATCCTGCTACGGCGCGAGCGCAGACAGATAACCGCAGACAACAGCGAAGCTCTGCGCGAAACCCTGAATGAGCTGACTCCGGATGATGTTTTTGCCCGGCGTCTGGCACTCAGTGATACCGAAGAAGAGGATATTCCGCGTCTCACCACCCTTTTCCGCCACGTTTGTGAGCAGGTTCGTGACCAGGCAGAGAGTGACAGCAGTGAAATCAGTACCGGTATCAGCGGAAAAAACAATACCCGCACAGACAGCCGGAAAGGAAAAAGTGAATGAAGATCCTGACATTACGGTTTAAAAATATCAATTCACTGCAGGGCGAATGGAAGATTGATTTTACGGCAGAACCCTTTGCCGGAAACGGGTTGTTTGCCATCACCGGCCCGACCGGCGCCGGGAAAACGACTTTACTCGATGCTATCTGTCTCGCGCTCTACCATGAAACCCCGCGCGTAAAAACATCCGCATCCCAGAATGATGTGATGACCCGCCATACTGCGGAATGTCTGGCCGAAGTGGAATTTTCCGTCAAAGGAAAAGCATACCGCGCGTTCTGGAGCCAGCGGCGCGCCAGAGATAAAGCCGACGGTAATCTTCAGCCGCCGAAGGCCGAACTGGCTGAGTGCGCCACCGGAAAAATCCTCTCTGACAAACTGACGCAGGTCAGGGAGAGCATTATTGAGATCACCGGGCTGGATTTTGCCCGTTTTACCCGTTCCGTTCTGTTATCACAGGGAAATTTCGCCGCTTTTCTGAATGCTGATGATAATGAACGGGCAGATTTGCTGGAAGAACTGACCGGTACGGAAATTTACCGTCTGATTTCCCGTCAGGTTTATGAAGACTACAAAGCCGCGCAACAGGCGTTGTCTCTGCTGGAAGCGCAGACTGGTGCTATCCGGCTGATGACAGATGATGAACGGCTTACGTGTCAGGCTGAACTGACCACACTGCAGACGGATGAGCAGGCTCAGCTTATCCGCCAGACACAGTTACAGGCCGCACTGCAATGGTGGCAGCACCGCGACACACTGAATACAGAAACAGAACAGCGGCAACAGCAGCATGCCGCTGTTATGCAGCAGATACAGGATGCCCGGCCGCAGCTTGACCGGCTTGCCCGCGCCAAACCGGCGGAAAAACTGCGTCCGGCCAGGGAGGCGGTGCAGAACAGTGCCGTCTTAAGTGCACAGCTGACCACCCGTATGCAGGAACTGGCACAAACAACAGAGAGCACCACCCGCTCGCTGCAGCCACTGAGCAGTCAGTGTGAGGAACAACAACAGTTACTCACCGGGCTGAAACAGCAACATCAGCAACTGGAAACACTGGCAGAGAACGAAATCAGGCCGCTGGATAACCGGCTGCAGTTGCTGAACAGTCAGTCTGATGCACTGAAACAACACTATCAGACACAGTTACAGGAACAGCAGGCACTGCAAAACCAATCGGTACAGCTTCAGCAACAGCTGGCGCAAACCCGTGACAGTTATGCACGCAGCACACAGTTCAGACAGGAAAATGTGCAGAAAGCAGAGCTTCCGTCGGCAATTGTTCAGTGGCGGCATGAGCTGCACACCCGGCAGGAATATCGTGTTCAGATTTCTGCACTGACAGAACAGCAGCAGGTGGGGGAAGTTCAGCAACAGTCACTGACCGCAGCACACACAGAAATGACAAATAAACTGGCTGTCCGCAATCAGTCTGTTCTGCCGCTGAAAACAGAGCTGACGGCCTTACAAACCACATTGCAGCAGGCCCGGCAGACTGAACCGGACCAGCAGTTAACCACGCAACTGCAACAGACCGGTGAAAAACGCGGATTACTGCAAAAACTGGCATCACTGGCACCGGAAATCGCCCTGCTGACCCGTAACCGGGAAAACCTTCTGCAACAACAGCATGCCTCTCAGGAAGAGATTAAAACGCTGACAGAATGGATTGCACAACAAGAACCGGTTCTGGCCGACCAGCAGACACATCTGCATGACCTGACAGCCCGTTACCGGCTGGAGCAAACCATTGTCCGGCTGGAGGCAGAACGTCAGCGTTTACAGGCCGGAGAACCCTGTCCGTTGTGCGGCAGTACCGATCACCCGGCTGTCGCTGACTATCAGCAGGTAGTACCGGATGAAACCGCACAGCGCCTGGAAGCACTGACACACACTGCCAGAGAGGCCGAGAAAACACTGGCAGCGAAGCAATCTCAGCTAGCGTTTACCCGCACACAACACGAAAAACTGAGCAGTACACTGCAGGAAACCGGAGAGATCCTCGCGGCCCATACCGCACAGTGGCAGAAAATCTGTCTTGAGGGCGAATTTGACTCCCTGACAGATTCCCCGGCATCGCTGAATGACATCACTCAGCATTATGACGGGCTGTATCAGCAGCAACAGCAGGCTCAGGAAGCCCGCCATGCCCTGGAAACTCAGGTATTAACACTGCAAAACCGGTTACAGGCGGAAGAGGCTGAATGTGAACGGCTGTCACAGGCATTACAGCGCAATACTCAGGAACAGCAGTTTCTGTCACAGCAGCAGACGGAACGGGCCGCCCGTCTGACGCAGCTTTATCAGCAGCAACAGACGCTGGAAACCTCACTGACACAAACAGTGACCGCCTTTGGTTACACCATTCCCTCACCGGCAGAAACCGCTGAGTGGCTGGCGCAGCGTCAGCAGGAAAGTGATCAGTTCGCCGCAAATGAACAGCAGATACAGCAAAGTGCACAGCAACTCGCGGAACTGACCGCACAGCAGCAAAATCTGGAGGCTCAGCAGGCAAAACTGACCACACAACTGGCAGAACAGTCCACCGCACTGGCTGCACTGCAACAACAGCACAACGCCGTCACGGAACAACGGCAGGCACTGTTCGGTGATAAAAATATCAGCACGGAATTACAGAAACTGCTTTATCAGCAGCAGGAAACGGAAAACCGCCTGAAAACCCTGATACAGCAGCGCGACAGCCTGCAACAAAACCTCGCAGGGCTCCGGGGGGAAGAAAAGCGGCTGCAACAGCAGATTCTGGATGCACAGGAGCAGCACCACCACAATCAGCAGGTTTTTCAGCAGCAACTGGCAGAAAGCCCGTTTGCCGGTGAGGCTGATTTCCTCGCCGCCCTGCTCAGTGAAGAGGAACACCAACAGTTACAGGCGCTGGAAACAGCGCTTAACCAGGCACAACTGAAAGCCGCCACCAGTCTCGGGGATGCCAGAACCGCGCTGGAGCAGCACCTGTCCGCCCAACCGGAGCCGTTCCGCGAACAGTCCCGGCAACAGCTGACAGAATCACATACCGCCGCCACACAGCAACTGCGGGAACTGAGCAGCCGTCAGGGGGAATTGCGCGGGCGGCTGACGGCGGATGACAATCTGCGGGTACAGCAGCGCGATTTACTGGATAAAATCACCCGGCATCAGCAGGACGTCACCGACCGCAGCCGCCTCAACATGCTGATAGGCTCTGCCGATGGTGCCAAATTCAGCCGCTTTGCTCAGGGACTGACGCTGGATTATCTGATCCACCTGGCGAACCGGCGGCTGGAGAAACTGCATGGCCGCTATGTGTTGCAGCGCAAAACGGCAGACAGCCTGGAGCTGCAAATCACCGATACCTGGCAGGCAGACACTCAGCGTGATACCAAAACCCTCTCCGGCGGGGAAACGTTCCTGGTCAGTCTGGCGCTCGCACTGGCCTTATCTGATCTTGTCAGTCATAAGACACAGATTGAATCCCTGTTCCTCGATGAAGGCTTCGGCACGCTGGATCAGGAAACTCTCGATATCGCGCTGGATGCGCTCGATAACCTGAATGCCACCGGGAAAACCATCGGCGTTATCAGCCATATTGAAGCTATGAAAGAACGTATTGCAGTGCAGATCTCTGTCAGAAAAATGAACGGACTCGGGATCAGTAAATTATCGCCGGAATATCGTGTTACAACGGCGTGATATTTTCACGCTGTCAGCACACAATGATTAATTCAATGATATTTATTGGAAATTTTTCTGTCGGCCGAATTTTTTGAAACATAAGGTTAAATATTTTCGGTATGTTTTTTGATTCATTGCTTATATGCTGTTCATCATGAACTGAAGAGAGCGCGGAAACCGGTTTTTCCGACAAAAAATTTAACGGAGAGTAACATGTCTAATTCATTTATCGAGTTAATTAAAAAACGCAGAACAATTTACAGCCTTGGTAATAATCTGCCTGTTTCTCAGGATCGTATCGCCGCGCTCATCAAAGAAGCTGTGAAACACAGCCCGACTGCGTTTAACTCACAATCATCCCGCGTCGTGGTGCTGTTTGGTGAGAACCACAAAAAACTGTGGAATATCGTGAAAGATGCACTGCGCGCCATTGTCCCGGCAGACGCGTTTGCTGCGACCGAAGGTAAAATTGATAATGCCTTCCTGTCCGGTGCCGGTACTGTGCTATTCTTTGAAGACCAGTCCGTTGTCAAAGGCTTACAGGAACAATTCGCACTGTATGCGGATAACTTCCCGATCTGGTCTGAACAGGCCAGCGGTATCGCACAGTTTGCTGTCTGGACTGCACTGTCCGAAGAGAATATCGGTGCCTCCCTGCAGCACTACAACCCGGTGATTGATGAGCAGGTCAGCAAAGCCTGGAATATCCCGGCTGACTGGAAACTGCGCGCACAGTTAGTGTTCGGTTCCATTGAACAGGAAGCCGGCGAAAAAGCCTTTATGGATGATGAAAGCCGCTTCAGAATCTTCAACTAATCTTCCGGACTCAGCCGCGTATTAAACGCAGCTGTTCCCGGACGCATCAGGCGCTTTACCTGTCACAAAGCGCCGTTATTACCTTCTGTTATCGTGTTAAAATATGCCTTGCCCGCCTTGTGCGGGCTTTTTTTTATCAGGCTTTCGGCCACAGCCACGCCGCACCACGGACACCACTGGAGTCACCGTGCACCGCTTTGCGGATCGGCGTATCGCACTCACCACCGAAAACACGGGAGCGCATCAGCGCCGGTACCGTCTGATACAAGCGATCGACGTTACTCATCCCGCCGCCCAGCACAATCACATCCGGGTCCAGCATATTCACGACCTGGCCGAGCGCTTTTGCCAGCCGCTGCTCATAATTCACCATCACCTGTTCAGCCGGTAAGTCGCCCTGTGACAAACGACGGATGATCTCCGCACCTTTGCAGACCTCACCGGTCAGCGCGGTATAATCAGCCATAAAACCGGTGCCGGAGATAAACAGTTCGGTACAACCCTGTTTGCCGCAATAGCAATCCGCCATTCCTTTAAACAGCCGGTCGGCTTCATCCTGCCACGGCAGCGGGTTATGTCCCCACTCCCCGGCCACACCGTTACCACCGCTGTGAACCTGTCCGTTCAGGGCAATCCCCGCACCGCAGCCGGTACCGATAATCACCGCGAAAACGACCGGAAACCCTGCGCCTGCACCATCAACCGCTTCGGAGACCGCCAGGCAGTTTGCATCATTTGCCACCCGCACTTCCCGTTGCAGTAATGCACTGAGATCCGCATCAAACGGCTGACCGTTCAGCCAGACCGAATTAGCATTTTTTACCCGTCCGGTGACCGGCGACAGTGTTCCCGGGATCCCTACTCCGACAGTGCCGGTCTCTCCGGTGGCGGTTTCTGCATCGTGAACCAGCCCGGCAATCGCCTGTAATGTTTGCTGATAGTCAAAACGCGGCGTATCCGTTCGTTTACGGAATAATTCCTGCCCCTCATTACTGAGTGCGATCACTTCAATTTTGGTGCCGCCCAAATCAATACCGATCCGCATACTGTCCCCTTCTGCTGTGGATTTACGCTCTGTCTTTCATACCTCTGATAATGCAGGGCAGCGGCCTGACAATCAAGTTTCCGCGCGAAGGCATTAGAGCAACGCGGCAAGATCCGTTATCATAGCGGGATGCAATTCTCACCGCGCAATGACCGCGCATCATAAAACAGGACTGTCCGATGTGGTTTAAAAATATACTCGTTTACCGCCTTAGCTCGCCGTTTCCGCTGTCTGCCGATGAGCTGGAAAAACAGCTGGAACACATGGCATTCACGCCGTGCGGCAGTCAGGATATGATGAAAACCGGCTGGGTTTCGCCGATGGGCTCCCGGGGTGATGCACTGACTCACGCTGCCGGTAAACAGATCCTTATCTGTGCTAAAAAAGAAGAAAAAATGCTGCCATCGCCGGTAATTAAACAGGAATTGCAGGCGAAAATTGAAAAGCTGGAACATGAGCAGCATCGCAAACTGAAGAAAACGGAAAAAGATTCCCTGAAAGATGAAGTGGTTCATGCTCTGCTGCCGCGTGCCTTCAGCCGTTTCAGCCAGACCGCCATCTGGATTGATGCGGAACGCGGCCTGATTATCGTCGATGCGGCCAGTGCCAAACGGGCGGAAGATAACCTTGCCCTGCTGCGTAAAACACTCGGCTCTCTGCCGGTGATCCCGCTGACCACCAAAGACCCGATTGAACTGACGCTGACCGAATGGGTGCGCTCCGGTGATTTACCAACCGGTTTTGCCCTGATGGATGAAGCTGAACTGAAAGCCATTCTGGAAGACGGCGGCGTGATCCGCTGTAAGAAACAGGATCTGGTATCAGACGAAATCGCCACCTGCATTGAAGCCGGAAAATGTGTCACCAAACTGGCACTGGACTGGGAAGAGCGGATTCAGTTCCTGATGTCTGATGACGGTTCCTTTAAACGCCTGAAATACAGTGATGATTTAAAAGACAAAAATGAAGATATCGACCGCGAGGATTTTGCTCAGCGGTTTGATGCTGATTTTGTCCTGATGACCGGCGAACTGAGTGCGCTGATCAGCAATACCATTGCCGCCCTCGGCGGTGAAGCGGAACACTGAAAATAAGATCTGCGGGAAGCCCGGTAACAGGCTCCCGCTGATATCCGCTGTTATGCCCACGGCAGCGGGGCTTTTTCATCATTACCGTGCTCGCCGTAATAGAGCGACGGCAGAAAACGGGACAAGTAAGTAAACTCGTTATAGCAGTGCTTCATCAGCCCGAAACCAATCTCATCCGGCAGTTCCGTCAGCGGATCCGCCAGTGACGCCCCGAGTAAAAACCGGCTGCGCAGCACACATCCGAACTCTGTATCATAGGTTATATGCAGCATTTTTCCGTCGATCGGGTAACCGAGCGTATCGGTTTTCACATCATCCCCGAACCCGATATGGGCGCAAACAGCACCGGAAATCTGATGCGTCTGCCGCGCGGCGGCCAGTTTATCCGCATCAAAGAAATCCTGTGCATCGTTGAATTTCAGTGTCGCGCCGACCGGCGGGATCGGCCCGAGAGACTCAACCGCACGGATTGTCGCCCCGATATAACTCTCCCCTTTTTTCCAGACCGAATCCCAGCCGTGATGTGCCACATGATCATGTGGGTGCCACCAGCGGATATGCTGCGTGGTTTCAAAAAACGTGAACCACCACTCCAGCATCCGCCCTTTACAACCGTGCAGGTCGGTTCTGACAGATACTGTCAGCAGCCCTTCTTCGCTGCGCTCCAGACCCATTTCCATCCGCAGTGGTTCAGGAGATAATAACTGGTTAATATCATCCGGTGCCCGGGGTAAGTTTTGTTTTTTCGCTGACATGACGTATACTCCATAATTAAGAAACGATTTTCGTTCCCTAATTAATATTGTCCTGTAACGGGTATTTGTCAATTGAGGATCGCACGTATGGCTAATAATGAAGCTGCCACAGAACCCCGCGGACGTGGCCGTCCGGTTGTTCCGGAAGAAGAACTGATTGCAAAAATCCGCGAGGCATCACTTAGTCTGTTGTTATCACAGGGATATTCCGCAATGACGATGGATGCGGTGGCAAAACAGGCGGGTGTCTCCAAAAAGACGCTGTACCGGTTCGCTGGCAACCGTGAAGATCTGGCGGAGCAGATAGTGCGCGGCTGGACGGATTCCTTTGTGCCGCTGTTTATGCAGGATGCAAAGACTAAAGATGAATTTTATCAGCTGCTTGAAAACAATCTGACCATCATGAGCCACAAGGTGCTCAGTGCTGAGGCGGCGGGATTATTTTGTCTGCTGAGCAGTGAGTTTCCCGGCCGGGAGTTATTGCTGACCCGCTATCAGGCCTGCGGTATTGAGCGCGGACGTGCGCTGCTGACAGAATGGTTGTCCCGTCATCAGGCGTTTCTGCCGCTGCCGGATGCAGCTCAAACCAGTGATTTGCTGTTATCGATGGTGATGGCAGAGCCGCTGCGCCAGATTGCCCTGAAACTGGCACCACCAGCACCGGATTACCCGGTACAGGCGCGGATCCGTGCTGCGGTGGCATTACTGAAACGCTGACGGGCACCGGCGGATAACCGGCACCCGAAACCGCATTATTTCTGTATCAGATAGCGGATTGTCGGCCCGTCCTGCTGGATGGATAACACGGTGTAGCCGTGGTTTTTGGCATCCAGCGGGATATTGTTGATGGATTGCGGGCAGTCACTCACCACTTCCAGGATCTCTCCGGGTTTCAGTGACGGCATGGCTTCAAGAGTCGCCACTGCCGGATACGGGCACGGCTCACCGACCATATCCAGCCGGTAATCCGGCACAATTGCAGTATTTTCGGTATTCATGGTGTGCTCCTTAATGTGCGGCAGCGGCGACAGTGTCAGCCTGGTTTTTCCGGCGGAAGAAGCGTTTCTCCCACATCAGTAACAGGATAAAGGCAAAGGCGAGTAATCCGTAAGTAACCAGCAGACCACCAGCCGGGCCGAAGGTATCCAGCAGGTTGACTTTGTCATAGTCAGTCGCCAGCCACGGTGCCACGGAATCCCAGTAATAAGCCAGAATAGTCGCGCCGATAATATTACCCAGGCCGACCCACCAGAAATGCACCTGACCTTCCACAGCACGGTACATCCAGCCGGTTTCACAACCCCCTGCCAGCACAATACCGAAGCCGAACAACAACCCGCCAATCACAGCGTTAGGACCGGCCCAGAAGATTTTCGGCTCTGCGCCCAGTTGCACATAGCTGTAGATGCCGATGGCACTGACCGCCATACCGAGGATAATCGCTTTCGCCATCTGGGTACGCCCGGTGATCCAGACATCACGGAATGCGGAGGTAAAACAGATTTGCGCCCGTTCAATCAGCAGACCAAATCCGATACCGAACAGCATCGCCATGCCAAGTTTCGGGGATTTAAACAGCGTGAACAGAGACCAGGTGACACACAGCAGGAAGATCAGCATACCGAGACGAAAACGGCGTTTCGCCCGCTGCAAATCCTGTGTCAGCGGTGAGGCTTTGCTGACTTTCTGCAGTTTGACCGGAATGCGGAACATCGGCAGCAGCGTAAATTTTGCGCCGAAGTAAGAGCCTGCGGCGGTTGCCAGTGCAAAGAACCAGGCATGGAGGGAGAATTGCGGGATACCGGTAAAGAAGGCTGCCAGGTTACACCCCATTGCAAGACGTGCCCCGAAACCGGCGATAATGCCGCCGATAACGGCCTGCCAGATACGGATTTTGTGTTGCGGAAGGCGGATTTTGACGTTGTTAGCCCATAAGGCTGCGGCGATACAACCGGCAAACATACCGATAATCATCATGCCGTCGATACGATCCAGGGGCGAGCCCTGCAAACCGATCACCTTAAAATACCCCCAGTTTTCCGGATGAGCGCCGAACAGTTGCAGAATGTGTCCGCCCCAGCGCGTAAACTCTCCGGTGACCGCCCAGAATGTGCCTGTTAATCCGAAGTAGTATGCGGATAAGATGCCGGCGGCGATCACTGCGGGCAACGGCTGCCAGAACCTGACAAGATACGTTGATTTAAATGTAGACCAGTTCATTTTTTTACCAAAAAAATCCCGACAGCGTCGGGAATCGATGTCGGAGTACGTGTGTACCAGTAGGATCTTTATATGTGATCCACCGGAGAATCATACTCCTGTATAAGATAATTCGCTTATTAATATTTTTAAAAATACTGGCATGTCCTCGGCGCTTTATGCTTTCTTTTTTTTACCGGTCAGGTCTTCTGAATACTCACTGTGTGCCGAAAAGAATAAAACATCAAACCATCTTCTTTCAGATTCGGGCAGCGGGATAACCGGCAAAGCGGAAAGACGCTGACACATCCTTGTTCGCTCGGATCGCGCCATCCATGGCGCTTGACGCTTTCCTTTTTTTACCGGTTAACCCCTCATATACTTCAACTTTGTTAAAAACAGAAAACAGAAAAATCAATCTGCTAAATCATCCGGTTTGTGGCAAACCGAACGAAGCCAACACAGCCACAGGCCGGAGGATGAAACAGATAAATCTGCTAAATCATTCGTTTCACAGGAAGGCGGCAAAGAAAAATCCCCGGGGAGCATACATCAGTATGTGACCCGGGGATTTTGCTGCAGCCAACGCGTCTGTGGAGCGAAGGATGACGCAGATTAGCAGATGCGGGGCAGCGGCTCGTTATACGGAAGATCCAACAGCCTGGTCGCGCCGAAAATCCCCTGCACTTTCACCTGTTTTGCTTCTGTTACCTGCCCGATGGTACAGGCGTCCTGACCCAGAGGGCTGTTACGGAGGGCTGCCAGCACGGTGGCTTCGGCTTCCGGGGCTGTGACAATCACCACTTTACCTTCATTGGCAAAATTGAGTGCCTCCAGCCCCAACAGCTCGCACACACCACGTACTGCAGTTTTCAGCGGCAGTTTCTGTTCTTCGATATTCATACCGCACTGTGAAGCATCGGCAAACTCATGCAGGATAGCGGTGACGCCGCCACGGGTGGCATCACGGACAGCTCTGATGCCGTCAATCGCCCGCAAAGGTGCAAGCATCGGCTCCAGAACCGCACAGTCGCTGCGCAGATCAGCATCCAGCCCGAGGTTCTCGCGCAGATTGAGGATCGCCGCACCATGATCACCCAGTGTGCCGCTGACAATAATTTTATCCCCCGGACGGCATTGTGCTGCTGCCCAGTTCAGCTGATGCGGGATCACACCGATACCGGCGGTATTGATAAACACTTTGTCTGCCGCACCGCGCGGCACCACTTTGGTGTCACCGGTCACAATCTGAATACCGTTGGCTTTTGCGGCTTCCGCCATACTGCTGACCAGCTGAGAGAGAATGTCAAACGACAACCCCTCCTCAAGGATAAATCCACAGGAGAGGTAGCGCGGGATTGCGCCACCGACAGACAGATCATTCGCTGTGCCGCACACGGCCAGTTTGCCGATATTGCCGCCGGGAAAAATAATCGGATCAATGACATAGCTGTCGGTGCTGAACGCCAGACGATCACCGGCGGCCTGTAATTCCGCCAGCGGTATTCGTGCCTGATCTTCTTTTTCATTCAGATACGGATTGAAAAATGCCTGCAAAAACAGGGAGTCAATCAGTTGCTGCATCCCCTGTCCGCCGTTGCCCTGGGCCAGGGTGATTTCAGTAATAGGTTTCATGTTATTCTCCGCGCCGATACTGATAATAAGCTGCGCAAGCCCCTTCAGAGGAGACCATCAGTGCGCCGAGTGCCGTTTCCGGTGTGCATGCGTTGCCGAACAGCGGACAGTCCGCCGGTTTGCAGCGGCCTGTTAATACCTCCCCGCAACGGGCCTGCGGATTATCGGCAACAGACTGCGGCTGCGGCCGGAAGCGGCGTTCAGCATCAAATTCATGGTAAGCCGGTGTCAGCTGAATACCGGAGTCCGCAATATTGCCGAGCCCGCGCCATTCACTGCTGGCTTTCAGTTCAAAGACTTCCGCCAGCGCTTTCTGTGCCAGCAGGTTACCCTGCTCCGGCACAATACGGCTGTACTGATTTTCCACCACCATCGGCGCGTGTTTGTCCTGTGCCTGCTTTTTCAGCTGGCGGACAACCATCAGAATAGCCGTCAGCAGATCCAGCGGCTCAAAGCCGGTCACCACAAACGGTTTGGCAAATTCATCACACAACAGCTGATACGGCGTGCAGCCAATCACCATACTGACGTGCCCCGGCGCGATAAAGCCGTCGATAAACACATCTTTTTGTTCCAGCAGTGTGCGCAGGGTCGGGATAATGGTGATGTGCTGACAAAAAACGGTGAAGTTTTTCAGTCCGGTTTTTTTCGCCAGTTGTAAGGTGGCCGCCGTGCCCGGCATGGTGGTTTCAAAACCGAGCCCGAAGAAAACAACCTCTTTGTCCGGATTATCACGGGCAATAGTCAGCGCATCCAGCGGGGAATAGACAATGCGGATGTCGCTGCCGTGACGGCGGGCATCCAGCAGCGAACCGCCGCGTCCGGGAACGCGCATGGCATCCCCGAAAGTGCAGAAAATCACCCCCGGACGGGCCGCGATTTCCAGGCAGGCATCAATACGCCCCATCGGCAGCACACAAACCGGGCAACCCGGTCCGTGAACAAATTCCACTGAATCAGGCAGCAGTTTATCCAGCCCGAATTTAAAGATGGCGTGAGTATGGCCGCCGCACACCTCCATAATCTGCAAAGGCTGTTTCAGCGGATGCGGCCACGAAGCCATCTCTTCCCGGATCTGCGCCAGCAGTTTTTCTGCCAGTGCCGGATCACGGAACTCATCAACAAAACGCATAGAAATCCCTTATTCCGCCGCACCGCGCTGCTGATTCACCTTGCTCAGGCGCTCCTGTAACCAGGCAACCCATTCATCCATTCCTTCACCGGTAGTGGCTGACAGAACAATGACATCGATATCCGGATTCACACGGCGTGCCGCATTCATACAGGTTTCAATATTGACATTCACATACGGCAGCAGGTCGATTTTGTTAATCAGCATCAGGTCTGCGGCAGCAAACATATGCGGGTATTTCAGTGGTTTATCTTCACCTTCTGTCACTGACAGAATGGCAACTTTGTGCTGCTCACCCAGATCAAAGCCGGCCGGGCAGACCAGGTTGCCGACGTTTTCGATAAATAACAGGCTGTTATCTTTCAGTCCGAGGTGATGCATAGCGTCATGCACCATCTGCGCATCCAGGTGACACCCTTTGCCGGTATTGACCTGAATCGCCGGTACGCCGGTTGCGCGGATCCGCTCAGCATCATTGGTGGTTTGCTGGTCGCCTTCAATCACGGCACAAGGGACTTTGTCTTTCAGGTAATTAAGTGTGCGGGTCAGTAATGTGGTTTTGCCGGAGCCGGGGCTGGACACCAGGTTCAGCGCCAGAATGCCCTGCTCCTGTAAATGTTCGCGGTTATGGACGGCGATTTGGTTGTTTTTATCCAGCACCCCCATCTCAATCTGCACCATCCGTTTCTGGGTCAGGCCCGGCGCGTGTGTGCCCGCTTCGCCCATCCCGTAATGCATATTGTCTTTATCAATTACCGGCGCAAAAGCCGCTGCATGGTCATGACCGTGGTCGTGTTCATGTGAATGATGATGGTCGTGAGCATGTTCGTGCTCATGAGAATGGCTGTGGCCGTGCCCGTGATCATGAGTGTGTTCATGTCCGTGGCTGTGCTCATGACTGTATCCGTGAGCATGCTCTTCACCGGCTTCACGGCCGTCATAATAATAGTGATTCACATCGCCGTTATGATGATAGTGGTGGTGATGAATGATGACGGGGCGGGAATGGTTGTCATGTTCATGATGATGGTGATCATGGCCGTGGTGGTCGTGGCTGTGACCTTCAATCTGCACGTTTCCTTCGCTGCAACCGCATGTGCTGCACATAATCCTGACTCCTGCTCGATTTATTGGCTCCGGCGCGGCATTGTGGTCAGACTCGTGACAGGTGCGGAGCATCTGATCACGCTGTGTCGGGCAGTCAACATAAATAAAATATTACACATAAAAGCCGGTAAACCATTACCGGTTTTTATGTATCCGTTATTAATTATATTAGTAGCAAATCTGCGGAGTGCCCGCTTTGACTTTGCGCAGGTCAGATGGATTTTCCCTGCGCAAAGAGTGATGTGTTTACGCGAAACTCAGTGGACAAACACCACGTAAACGGCAGCAGCCACAATAAAGCGGTAGATAGCAAACGGGATAAAGGAGATACGTTTAATCAGTGACAGGAAGGTTTTCATGGCAATCAGCGCCACAATAAACGCCGCCAGGAAACCGACCGCAAACATCGGAATATCCGAGTTGCTCAGGAAATGCCAGCTCTTGTATAAATCCAGTGCTGTCGCGCCCATCATCATCGGTACGGCCAGAATAAAGGAAAACTCTGATGCAGTGTAACGGTTGATCCCCATCAGCATACCGCCGGAGATGGTGGCACCCGAACGGGAGAATCCCGGCCACAGAGCCAGGCACTGGAAACAGCCGATGGCAAACGCCTGACGGTAGCTGATATCATCAAGACCAGTGGCCTGCACCTTCTTCGGCTTAAAGACTTCAGCCACAATCAGCAGGATACCGCCCGCAACCAGCGCGTACATCACATTCACTGGGTTAAACAGAGACTTAATCTGATCCCGCAGCAGTAAACCGAGAACCACCGCCGGTAACATAGCAATAATAATGTGGAGTAAATTCAGTTTTCCCTGAGTCTGTCCTTCATGGGGAACCCGGCCGAAGTGAATACCGATAAGGGCAAACATCCGCCGCCAGAACAGGAAAACCACTGCCAGAATGGAACCGAGCTGGATAACCACTTCAAACGTTTTTGCTTTATCGCCGGTAAAGCCGATAAGCTCAGCAACAATAATCATATGACCGGTTGATGACACCGGCAGAAATTCGGTTAATCCTTCAACAACCCCGAGAATCAATGCATGCAGTAAACTTGTGATATCGCCCATATAACGCCCTGTATGGCAGATAAAATAAGGCACTCCCGGACGCGGGAATGCCGGATACGGAGAACAGCATATGACGCAAGTGTGACAATTTCATGACACCCTCAGCGCTTTTATGACAGTTCCGCTGACGGCATTATGACAACATCAGGCCGCACTTCGTTCAATAATGACACCCACTTCTTCCGCCTGTGCCACAGCACCCGGCTTAGCCACGCAAATACGGACCCAAGGGGTGCCGAACTCAGTCAGTAATAATGACGCCACTTCTTCCGCCACACGTTCCACCAGTGCGAACTGTCTTGTCTGCACATAATCCAGAATTGCAGTGCTGACCCCGGCATAATCGAGACAATGTTCCACATCGTCACTCTCAGATGCGCGTTTGTTATCCCAGTGCATTTCGATATCGAGCACTAATTTCTGCGTAATATCCTTTTCCCAGTCGTAAGCACCAATCGTTGTAAAAACAACAAGTTTCTTAATAAAAACAACATCCATCCGCATTTACCTCGTTTTTTTATGCTCATCGGATATCACTTCCCATGAAATATGCGTATTATCCATGGAGGCCAATAACTGTAATTTACCGTCTGTCAGGAGAGAAGCATGAGTGGAATCGCGCTTGGTATGATCATCTTCGCTTATCTGCTGGGATCAATTTCCAGTGCGATCCTGATCTGCCGTCTTGCGGGACTGCCGGATCCGCGGCATCACGGCTCCGGAAACCCGGGGGCGACCAACGTGCTGCGCATCGGCGGCAAACTGGCGGCTGCCGGTGTCCTTATCTGCGACGTACTCAAGGGTATGCTGCCGGTCTGGCTCGCTTACCTCCTGCAAATACCGTATTTTTACCTCGGCATTATCGCCATTGCCGCCTGTTTAGGCCATATTTATCCGGTATTTTTCCACTTTAAAGGCGGAAAAGGCGTGGCAACGGCATTTGGTTCGATTGCCGCCATCGGCTGGGATCTGACCGGACTGGTTGCCGGAACCTGGCTGCTGACCGTGCTGCTGAGTGGTTACTCATCATTAGGCGCGATTGTCAGTGCGCTGGTGGCACCGTTTTATGTCTGGTGGTTCAAACCGGAGTTTACCTTCCCGGTCGCCATGCTCTCCTGTCTGGTGCTTATCCGCCATCATGACAATATTCAGCGGTTGTGGCGCGGACAGGAAAGTCGCATCTGGCAGAAGCTGAAGAAAAAGCGGGCCAAAACGGATAAAGAGATAATCCAGGAAGCGAAAGAGCAGGAAAAAGAGGATTAAAAAAAGGCGCTGAAGCGCCTTTTTTGTGTCCGGAAATTATTTGTCCAGCGGCGGTAACTCAGCCAGCGGCCACCGCGGACGGACAGTCACGCCTAATTCACTGCGCATACCGCCTTTGAAGCGGATCATCCCGGCCAGCGCGATCATCGCACCGTTATCCGTACACAGTTCAGGACGGGCATAGAACGCTTCTCCGCCCAGTTTTTGCAGTGTCTGCGCCATGCGTTCGCGCAGCGTGCGGTTTGCACTCACGCCGCCTGCCATCACCAGCCGTTTAAATCCGGTCTGCTCCAGCGCGCGTTTGCATTTGATCACCAGCGTATCGACCACCGCATCTTCAAAAGCACGGGCGATATCCGCCTTTGTCTGGTCTGAATCATCATTCTGATGAATGGTATTAGCGGCAAAGGTTTTCAGCCCGGAGAAGCTGAAATCCAGCCCCGGCCGGTCGGTCATCGGACGCGGGAAGGTAAAACGTCCCGGCGTGCCCTGTGCTGCCATGCGTGACAGTGCAGGCCCGCCCGGATAATCCAGTCCCAGTAATTTGGCTGTTTTATCAAAGGCTTCACCGGCTGCATCATCGATAGATTCACCCAGCAGCGTGTATTCACCGATACCGGTCACACTGATTAACTGCGTATGACCGCCGGATACCAGCAGCGCGACAAACGGAAACTCCGGCTGATGTTCTTCCAGCATCGGTGCCAGCAGATGGCCTTCCATATGGTGAACCGGCACCGCCGGGACATCCCAGGAAAACGCCAGCGCACGGCCGACTGTTGCCCCGACCATCAGCGCCCCGACCAGCCCCGGTCCTGCGGTATAGGCCACCGCATCAATATCCTGTGCCGTCAGACCGGCTTCTTTCAGCGCAGCCTGAATCAGCGGCACCGTTTTCCGGATATGGTCACGGGATGCCAGTTCCGGCACCACGCCGCCGTAATCTGCGTGGACTTTGATCTGGCTGTATAACTGATTAGCCAGCAAACCGGCTTCATCATCATAAATTGCGATTCCGGTTTCATCGCAGGACGTTTCAATGCCTAACACTCGCATGGGACTTAACTCGCTGGAACAAAAACTGACGGGACTGGCGGCGGACAGCAGGAAGCAAATCCGTCTCCGCAAAGAGAACAGTGTATCACCATAATGGCGTGCTGACAGGTATTAAGGTGAAATACGGGGCTTTTCTGTCGTATTTTTATTCAGCAAAAACCGCTTATTCACAGGATGAACACAGTTATCCACATACTTTTCCCCTGCATAACGGATTTCTGTTGCTGACAAATCGCCGCGTATCCGCTATAATCTGCACCCTCTGTAAAACCCCTGTCGGGTGTGCGGATCCGGTCTTGGCGGTAACACCTGACCATATCCGGGGTATTTCTCTGTCTGATTATCCACAGCACTTTACAACGTGGGTCACATTGAAGTAAAATTCCGCACCATTTTAAAGACAACTGGCATAACGCCAGTACAGACCTATTTATTGAGGTGAGAGGCACATGCCGGTAATTAAAGTACGTGAAAACGAGCCATTTGACGTTGCACTGCGTCGTTTCAAACGTTCCTGCGAAAAAGCAGGCGTATTAGCTGAAGTACGTCGTCGTGAGTTTTATGAAAAACCAACGACTGTACGTAAACGCGCTAAAGCATCTGCTGTTAAGCGTCACGCTAAGAAACTGGCTCGCGAAAACGCACGTCGCACTCGTCTGTACTAATCGCTGCGGCCGCGCCGCAACTTAGTCAGACCGCAGTAGTTGCAGTTAATGGCCGTGTTTCCGGAAGGAAGCGCGGCTTATTATCGTTATCAGACAGGCGAAAAAGGGGTTATGGCCGGGCGCATTCCACGCACATTTATCAACGACTTATTAGCGAGAACCGATATCATCGATCTTATCGATGTCAGGGTGCCGCTGAAAAAACACGGTAAAAATCACCAGGCGTGTTGTCCTTTCCACAACGAAAAAACTCCCTCTTTTACAGTCAGCAGCGATAAACAGTTTTACCACTGCTTCGGCTGTGGTGCCCACGGCAATGCTATTGATTTTTTAATTAATTATGACCGGCTCGAGTTTGTCGAGGCGATCGAAGAATTAGCAGCAATGCACGGGCTGGATGTTCCTTATGAAACCGGAAGCGGCAGCAGCCAGATAGAAAAACATCAGCGCCAGAACCTGTATCAGCTGATGGAAAAACTGGACAGCTTTTACCGCCATGCATTACAGGCCGATAACGCCGGTCATGCCCGTGAGTATCTGAACCGCCGGGGTCTGAGTCAGGAAATTATCAGCCGGTTTGCAATCGGCTATGCCCCCGCCGGATGGGACAACGTTCTCAAACGCTTTGCCCGCAGTGAGGATGATCGTCAGCAGTTGCTGGATGCCGGCATGTTAGTGGTCAATGATAACGGCCGCTGCTATGACCGTTTCCGGGAACGTGTGATGTTTCCTATCCGCGACCGGCGCGGCCGGGTAATTGCCTTCGGCGGACGTGTTCTTGATGACGCACTGCCGAAATACCTGAATTCACCGGAAACCGATATTTTTCATAAGGGCCGCCAGTTATTCGGGCTGTATGAAGCGCAGCAGAATAACCGCGAACTGTCCCGCATCCTTGTGGTGGAAGGCTATATGGATGTGGTTGCCCTGGCACAGTTCGGTATTGATTATGCGGTGGCCTCACTCGGGACATCGACAACGGCAGAGCACATACAGTTGCTCTATCGGACATCTGATACCATAATTTGTTGTTATGACGGAGACCGCGCCGGACGTGAAGCCGCCTGGCGGGCACTCGAAACTGCTCTTCCCCATCTTAATGACGGGCGGCAGCTTCGTTTTATGTTTTTACCGGACGGCGACGATCCGGATTCACTGGTGCGCCGCGAAGGCCGTGAAGCCTTCGAGCAGCGGCAGAATGAGGCACACAGTCTGTCTCAGTTTCTGTTCGATACCCTGCTGCGCCAGGTGGATATGAGCACCCCGGAGGGGCGCAGCAAGCTGAATGCCCTCGCCATGCCGCTGATAAGCCGCGTGCCGGGTGAAGCCCAACAGGCGTTTTTATTGCAGGATCTGGGCAATTTACTCGGATTACCGGATATCACGCAGCTCAAACAGGCGGTCCGCCAGAGTGAAAACAGTCCCGGTTATCAGGCTCCGAAACTGAAACCGACTACCATGCGGATCCTGATTGCCCTGCTGGTGCAGAATCCGCAGTTTGCACAATTAGTGCCGCCGCTGGAATCCATTGATACCAGCCGTATTGCCGGTTTTTCATTATTCAGGGAGCTGATTGATACCTGTTTATCACAGCCCGGGCTGACCACCGGTCAGTTACTGGAACACTACCGTGATAATAAATTAGCGCCACAGCTTGAAAAACTGGCCGGATGGAACGATATAGAGATAGATGAGATAGCAGAAAAAACCTTCAAAGATGCCTTAAATCATCTGGTGGTATCTGCTCTCAATGACAGATTTAACTTCCTGATCGCCAAAGAGCGGACAGAAGGTCTGACCCCTGAAGAGCGCAATGAAGTGAGTCTTCTCGTGCGGGTCCGGCAATAAGTATTATTATTAAACTATGATGAATATAACGGCTTAAGTGCCGCAGACAGCAGGAACAGCCCTGCATGCCATGTCACCAAGGTTCATGGCCGAAGAAAAGAAATCCTTGATTGTTATTGTTGCTGGCTAAGTTGTTTTGCCGACCAACACAAACCTAAATACTCAGAAGTGTGGATACCGTCTTATGGAGCAAAACCCGCAGTCACAGCTGAAACTTCTTGTCACCCGTGGTAAGGAGCAAGGCTATCTGACCTATGCTGAAGTCAATGACCATCTGCCTGAAGATATCGTCGATTCTGATCAGATCGAAGATATTATCCAGATGATCAATGACATGGGCATTCAGGTAATGGAAGAAGCACCTGATGCTGATGATCTGATGCTGGCAGAGAATTCAACAGACACCGATGATGATGCAGCCGAAGCTGCAGCACAAGTCCTCTCAAGTGTAGAATCGGAAATTGGCCGGACCACTGACCCTGTACGTATGTATATGCGTGAAATGGGGACGGTAGAACTGTTGACCCGCGAAGGCGAAATTGACATTGCCAAGCGCATCGAAGATGGCATCAATCAGGTTCAGTGTTCCGTTGCTGAATATCCTGAGGCAATCACGTATTTACTCGATCAGTACGACCGCGTTGAAGCAGGCGAAGTCCGTCTTTCTGACCTGATTACCGGCTTTGTTGACCCGAACGCGGAAGAAGATCTGGCACCAACCGCAACCAACATCGGTTCTGAGCTGCCGGCCGAAGAATTAAACAAAGATGACGACGACGAAGACGAAGAAGAAGAGGATGACAGTGACAGCGATGACGATAACAGCATCGATCCTGAACTGGCTCGTCAGAAATTCGAAGCGCTGCGTGTGCAGCATGAAAAAGCGCGTCAGCAGATTAAAATTCACGGCCGCGACCACCCGAACACCAATGCGGAAATCCAGCAGCTCTCTGAAGTTTTCAAAGAGTTCCGTTTAGTTCCGAAGCAGTTTGACCATCTGGTCAACAACATGCGTGAAATGATGGATCGTGTCCGTCAGCAGGAACGCTACATCATGAAACTCTGCGTTGAGCAGAGCAAAATGCCGAAGAAAAACTTCATCACCCTGTTCACCGGCAATGAAACCAGTGATTCCTGGTTTACTGCTGCTGTCGCGATGAACAAACCGTGGTCTGAAAAACTGCAGGATGTCGCGGAAGAAGTTGAACGCAGCCTGCAACGTCTGCGTCAGATTGAAGAAGAAACCGGCCTGACCATTGAACAGGTCAAAGATATTAACCGCCGCATGTCTATCGGTGAAGCGAAAGCCCGCCGTGCGAAAAAAGAGATGGTTGAGGCGAACTTACGTCTGGTTATCTCTATCGCGAAAAAATACACCAACCGTGGCCTGCAGTTCCTGGATCTGATTCAGGAAGGTAACATCGGTCTGATGAAAGCGGTTGATAAATTTGAATACCGTCGTGGTTATAAGTTCTCAACCTATGCCACCTGGTGGATCCGTCAGGCGATTACCCGCTCTATCGCGGACCAGGCGCGTACTATCCGTATCCCGGTGCATATGATTGAGACTATCAACAAACTCAACCGTATCTCCCGTCAGATGCTTCAGGAGATGGGCCGTGAGCCGTCACCGGAAGAACTGGCAGAGCGGATGCTGATGCCGGAAGATAAAATCCGCAAAGTGCTGAAAATCGCCAAAGAGCCAATCTCAATGGAAACACCGATTGGTGATGATGAAGATTCGCACTTAGGGGATTTCATCGAGGATACCACCCTCGAACTGCCGCTGGATTCAGCCACCTCAGAGAGCCTGCGTTCCGCAACTCACGAAGTGCTGGCCGGCCTGACCCCGCGTGAAGCGAAAGTTCTGCGTATGCGTTTCGGTATTGATATGAATACTGACCACACGCTGGAAGAAGTGGGTAAACAGTTTGACGTTACCCGCGAACGTATCCGTCAGATTGAAGCGAAGGCACTGCGCAAACTGCGCCACCCGAGCCGTTCTGAAGTGTTACGCAGCTTCCTGGACGAATAATCCGCTTCAGGATCAGAGCATTATCAGGCGCCGTTTAACGGCGCCTTTTTTTATGCTTATTCATTGCCGGACAAGAAGTAATTCACTTACACAATTGATATTCAGAAATCATTTTTGACAGGCAATATTCCGCTCATAAAACAGTCAGATAGACAAGAAACGCTAGACCCCGCAGACAACTGGCAGTATAATCTCACCCACTTCGGCCCCTTAGCTCAGTTGGTTAGAGCACGCGACTCATAATCGCTTGGTCACTGGTTCAAGTCCAGTAGGGGCCACCAAATTTTTACTGATTTATCAGTGTATTAAGCCACTCTTCACCGGGTGGCTTTTTTACATCAGGTGCTGAGTGTCGCAAAAGTGATCCACCAATTTTTTGATTTGTGTGCCAATATCAGGCAGGTAATGCAAATATCCCTGCAAACCTTACTAATGATATTCATAAATCTCAGGGATATTGTTATTCTGAATATCTCTCGGAAACGAATGCAATATATTAAATCTTCTTTGTCAGGTTAATTTTCCGCCCAAACTTCGCTTCTTTGTATCATCTCCCGTTTGTTATTCAGATAACGATTTTTCCGCATCAAAAAACCGATTACACCGGATATTCTCCGATAATAACAGGCTGTTTTCATTTATTTTTCTGTTGGCCGGATAACATTGAATTACTTCTTTATTCCGTTACACTAAGTCAAATTTTTATTTTCTGTCTTCCTGTTTATTTAAGATTAATCCGTATAAGGACTGATATGACAAAGCAACGTAAACTGGGGCTTGCTCTGCTTATTGCTATTGCACTGTCCGGCGGGGCCTGGCTGACGTATTCAGTGACGTCCGGCAGCACCCCGGCAGATAAAGGCTATGAGCTGTATTTATCCGGGGATACTGACGGGGCATTCCGTTATTTTTCCGCAGAGGCGGAAAAGGATCCGCAGGCAGCTTATGCATTGTCTGTTATGTATCTCAATGGCTATGATGCACCGGCCAATGCGTTGCTGGGTTATCAGTGGCTGGAACGGGCCGCGAATGCCGGTAATAAAAGTGCCTTATACAACCTCGGTTATTACCGCTATCACGGTATAACACAAGATACCGCACAGGATCAGTACGGTATTACCTCCCTGAAAGCTGCTGCACAGGTCGGTGTCCGTGAGGCTCAGGAATTACTGGGCACTATTTATCTTCTCGATAAATACGGCAATATTCCGTCAGATGCAGAACAGGCGCGGAAATATATGACTGCAGCCGCAGATCAGGGGTCGTTTTTTGCAAAATTCGCGCTGGGCTATATCGCGTATGAATATGATAAAGATTATAAAAAAGCGGTCGATATTCTGACACCGTTGCTCAGCGAGCAATTTACCCTGCCTGCCATGCTGCTTTCCGGAATATATGAAAAAGGCGGTCACGGAATAGAAGCCGATCCGGGACAGGCAAAAAAATACCGCTATATGGCATTTTCACAAATCAGCTCACTCAATGAAGATGATTTGATGCCGAAAGCATTATCCCTTTTCGGCTCAGAAACGGCAGATGAAATAACCGCCCGGCTGGCAAAACTGGAGAAAATGGCGGAGAACGGCAATAAGCATGCCCGTTATGCCCTCTATGATACTTATATGCAGGGAACGGGTGTTATCGCAGATAAAGAAAAAGCCCTCCGCTATTTACTGCCGCTGATTAATCAAAAAGATCCGAAAGCCCTTTATACCTGGTATCTTGATACCAAAACAAATCCTGAATATCTGACAGCCTCAGCTGATGCCGGATATCCCGATGCCCTTTATCTGCTTTATCAAATCCACCGTAATATCCGTTTTGATGATGCCTTCGGTTATGACCGGGAGCGTGCGGCGAAATACCTTAAACAGGCTGCGAATACCGGACATCACGATGCATTAATCGATATTATTGAGGATATTGTCAGCAGCTATCAGTTTCCGGATAACGACACCAACGCACAGGTATCTGCCTATTTAGCCAAATTACTGGAAAAATATCCGGATGACCCGGAGGCGCTGATGCTGGCTTCCGCACGTTACGGTGATCAGGAAGGGAATATTTATGATCCGGTCCGGGCCTTCGAACTGAATAAAAAATCGGCTGAATTATCTCCCCTGCCGGATTCACAGGATCAACTGGCCTATAAATACGCCAGAGGTATCGGTGTTGAGCAGGATATGAAAAAAGCGGTCGGGATCTATAAATCCCTGCTGAGAGATCCCTATTTTCAGGATAAGGCTTACCGGCGTTTAACGGATCTGTATTTTTCCTTTGATACCGGCGGTGAAATTGATGACAAAGAGATTATCGCGTTCCTGAAAAAAGATATCGAAGAAAATGATAACTACCGCCAGGCGTATTTTTATGCCGATTATCTGTTGCAGGAAGATCCGGTAAAAAACCGTAAACAAGCTATGGAACTGTATCTGAAAGCCAGCGAATATACCCCCAGTGCTAATGTTCACCTGGCAAAATCGCTTATTTCGCTCAATACCGGCAATAATGAACAGGCTTTAAAGCTGGCACTGGAAATAATGAAAAGCGGATATGCCCGTTCCCTGCTGACGGAAAAAGAATGGCATGATGTCACGCAGATTGTATTCTCCGAAGGTAAAAACAACCTCCTTGCCAGGCAATTCTGGGTCCTGCTTGCCCTGCGGGATAATAACGCGGAAGCGCAGAAACTGATTGAACCGCTGCTGGGTCAGGATCCTGTTGTCACGTATTACTATGCGAAGCTGAAACTGGAAGATGCGGAAGATAAACCGGATATGACCGATGAGATCCTGCGTCCGGATATTGAACTGATGATGAAAGCGGCAGCGCTGGGCAACACAGACGCCGGTGAATACATGGTGAATCGTCTGAAGAGCGCGACCCGCTCCGGCACGCAGAGCAACCTGAATCAGGCGTTTCTGCGGATAACCGGACTGACAGAACGCGATATTGTGCCCCGGCTGACACAGTGTGCAGATGCCGGAGGATGGGCCTGTATGTATGAATTGGGCGAGATCTATTATGAAGGTAAATACGGTGTAAAAGCTGACCTGAATACCTCCGTCGCCTGGTACGAAAAAATTCCTGATCGCGATTACCGTTTCACAGAATCACGCCTGAGCAAAGTCAAAAAGAGCCGTGACACCCTGGCAGACCTGAATGCCCGCGTACAGAAAGGGGATGCTGAAGCCGCCTATGAATTATCTTATGCCTGGAGGAACGGCAACCACGGCCTGATTCAGGATCCGGAAAAATCACGGTATTACCTGAAAATGGCAGCCGAAGGCGGTAACGAAAATGCTGTCACCACACTGATTGATGACTACAAAAACGCAGACACGCTCAGTCCGGAAGATAAAAAATTGCTTCTGTCGCTGTATGACAAACTCCCGGGAACCGGCAATAACAGCTATCTGCGTGATCTGGGTACACAGTACCTGCAGGGCAGCAATCTTGTCAGCGCAGATCGTCAGAAAGCCCGTTATTATTTCAGCAAAGCCGGTGATTACGGTGCTCACGAGCTGAAAGCAATGGATCAGTTTGAAATAAATGTAAAACTGGCGGATGAAAGCCCAAATGCTGCTTATGAAACCGGTTATGCTTATTTTCTCGGGCGCGGCACACAAAAAGATCTGCTGCAAGCCCTGCCATACCTGCAAAAGGCAGCAGATGCCGGTCATAACTATGCCACAATCCTGCTGGCAGATACCTATGAAAAGGGAGAGTACGATAAAGAGACACAGCGACGGATTATCACACCGGACTGGGATAAAGCCATTGTCCTGATACGTGCCTACAAAGGGCCGCGTGATGTATCAGAAAATATCGCATTCTATGAGAGCACGATAAAACCGGCACTGGCCGGAGACAGCAGCGCCATGAACGCCGCCGGGGAACACTATAAGAGCAGCGGCTATTATGATACCACCCGTTACTGGTTTGAAAAAAGCGCGGAAAGCGGTTATCTGCCTGCATTCTGCGCTCTGGCCGGAGCGACTGAAACCAATAACGGTAAAATGGCGGTATTACGCCGTGGCGCGGAGAAAGGTGACAATTGCTCCGATACCATGCTGGCCATCATGCAGCTCAGAGAGAACCGCATTACACAGGATTCACCGGAGTGGACCGGTATTATCACCCGGGTGGAAAACGGTCTGAAAAACAGTGATGAAGAGGTGTCAAAAGCCGCGTTTGAAGCACTGACTCAGCTGTATCGCGGCACTCTCAGAGATGACAACGGCAGCTATCTGTATAAGGCAGACAACAAAAAATATCTCACACTGCTGGAATCGGAGGCAGATAAACGGGCAGATGCACAAATCGACCTGTTCTATTATTACCGGCAGAATAATGACATGGATAAAGCACTGTCTTATCTGCAAAAAGGCCATGATAGCGGCGATATCGCTGCCACAGAAACACTCTACGAATACTATATGTCGCCGGAATATTGCCGCCGTGACAATGCCGATCCCGCTAAAGCGGAGCAGTATCTGACGGAGTGGCTGAAAAAATCGGACTATCCGGAAAATACCGATAACCATATGCTGATGCCGCCGGAAGAGCGGACCAAAGCCATGGGTGATGCGTGGCTTGAAGGCTTCTGTCGCCGGGCACCGGATCCTGACAAAGCTATCGCGTGGTATACCCGCTCACTGACGTATAACAACACACATGCCCTGAAAGGTATGTATGACGCGCAGATAGCGAAGAAGAATGCATCAGAAGCCTATTACTACGGCTCACTTGCCGGTGTCAGCTCCCGGGAGGGGGACGACCTTATCGCCACACTGACGGATGCAGAACGCGAAACCGTGCTGCAGCGTATTAAGAAAAAGCAGGTGTATGAGCAATACGGTCGTTATGAACAGGAAATTGAAGCGAAGCGGCAAAAAGCAGAAAGCGGTGACGGCCCGGCGGCATTCTCGCTGGGGGTAAACTATGCCCGTGGCGAACGCGTTCCGGAAGATACGGAAAAAATGATCTATTACTATGAGCTGGCCGGTAAAAACGGGTACGCCCGTGCTTACAACGTGCTGGGTAATCTCTACCGCAAACCGAATGAGCGCGGGATCCCGGTCGACGGTAAAAAAGCCCTCGCGTATTTTGATGCGGGAGCAAAACTGGGTGACAGCAATACCGCACACCTCGCCGGGGATATGCTCTATTTCGGTCAGGCCGGGCTGGAAAAAGATTATCCGCAGGCTGCCCGCTATTATGAAATGACCTCTCTTGAACAGGGCAATCATCATGAAATGGCGAAATATAAAGTCGCGTGGATGTACTATCACAAAATGGCCGGTACCGGCAGCGATGATGATCTGCGAAAAGCACGGGATAACCTGATATTGTCGGCAAAATACGGCAATAAAGATGCCGCAGAAGCTTTAAAAGAGTGGGATTTTTCCCGTATCAGCGATAAAAAATAAATAAGCGGTTTTATTATCAGCACCCTCCCGGAATGTGATTTGTTCCGGAGGGTGTTTACAATTTACCTGTCCCTCACCCCCAGAATATCCACCTGAATAATCCGTGAATCTGCGCGGCCGTGGTCATCCACGGCGCGGATACGGTAGCGTCCGGCGGCTTCCGGTTTCCATTCCAGCGGGCGGCGGCTGGTGCTGTTACCGAGGTATGCATCACCGGCAAACCAGTAAATCACACTGCTGTCATTATCGGCGGTGGCGGTAAAAAACAGGGAGGATGGCTGTTTTGCTGTCCGTCGCAGTGTGTAAGTGGTGTTGCGCAGCGGAGAGGTAATTTGTGGCGGAGTACCGCCGATCAGGCTGTTGCCGCCTTTGCAGTGTGCGACAGACGGCGGGGTTTTCTTCGGCAGACCGGCCAGGGCAAATACCCGTGCCAGGTCAGACGGCCAGTATTCATAGATATCAATATTCACCTGTGCAGGATCATAAGGCGGGCAGACCACATCGCCGGTGATTTTATCCGTCGCCACCGGGCGGTAGATGGAATCAACCGCAATGGGAGATTTGCCCGGGATAAACCAGGTTTTGCCCCGCCGCTGACACCACTGCGTCGGCAGGTTGCCGCTGGCCAGACAAACCTCCACCTGACGGAGGTTCTCCGGCAGCGGAAAGTCCGGTTCCCGCAGTGCCGGATACTCCGCCATAATGTTGTCGATAATATTGAAAAACAGCGGTGCGGCAGCTTCCGCGCCAATCAGCGCACTGTTTCCGGTGCCGTCAAAGTTCCCGAGCCAGACCACCAGCACATACGGTCCGGTGATACCGCTGCTCCAGGCATCACGGAATCCCCAGGACGTGCCGGTTTTCCAGTACACCGGCAGTGTCATCGGTTTTTGCGCGAGGGTGTTACCGGGACGACGGTGCTGCCCCAGCATATCCAGGGTGATAAATGCCGCTTCCTCACTCAGCAGACGGACCGGCGCAGCGGGCTGTTCGGATTCGGTCATCCGCAGCGGGCGCAGAACGCCCCGGTTTGCGAGGATCGCATAGAGTTTTGCCAGCTCCTGCGCGGTCACTTCACCGCCGCCCAGGACCAGCGACAGCCCATAGTGTTTTTCTCCCGCCATCCCGGAGAGCCCGGCCAGACGGAGAAACTGATAGAGATTCGGTTTGCTGAGTTTTGCCGCGATATCCACCGCCGGAATATTACGGCTGTAGTTCAGTGCCTGTGTTGCCGGCAGCGGCCCCATAAAGCGCAGATCAAAGTTCTCCGGCGCGTAGCTGCCGAAAGTGGACGGCACATCTTTAAGAATGGTCAGCGGATGCAGTACGCCCTGCTCCAGCCCGAGAGCGTAAATAAAGGGTTTCAGTGCCGAGCCGGGAGAGCGTTTGGCGTTGGTGCCGTTCACCTGGCCGTGGATCTCCGTGTTGTAATAATCCGCCGATCCCACCAGCGCCCGCACGCCCATATCACGGGTATCGACGAGGAGCACCGCCGCATTATGCAGCCCCGCCTGCTGACGGCGGGCGATAAAAGCAGCCACCTGTTTTTCGGCAATGCGCTGAAGATTAACATCCAGCGTGGTAACCACCGTCTGCGGTTTTTCAGCACTGAACCGGTTCTGCCGGGCTATCTGCTCAATCAGATGCGGGGCGATGTAAGGCATCTGTTCCGGCTGACGCAGCATCAGCGGCAGTTCAAACAGTGCCGCCATGTTTTCATTGTCCGGATGCTCTTGCCGCCAGTGCTGCCAGAGCCGGTTGCGTGCCTGCATCAGCGGCTGGCTGATATCCGCACCTCCGGGTGTGACACGATATCCCGGCGACTGCGGCAGTACCGCCAGCGTCAGGGCTTCCGGCAGCGTTAAATCCGCCGGTTTTTTATTGAAATAGACCAGTGAGGCTGCCCCGGCGCTCTCAATATTCCGGCCATAGGGGGCATAGTTAAGATAGGCTTCCAGAATGTCGTGTTTGGAATAGCTCAGTTCCAGCTGCACAGCCCGCAGGATCTGTTCGGTTTTCCCCCGCAGGGTGCGGGTGTTGAGATGCCAGCGCATCCGTGCCAGCTGCATGGTGATGGTTGAGCCGCCCTGAAGCCGCTCCCCGCTGATATAACTGACAAAAAAACCGCGCGTGAGACTGTATGGGTTAAAGCCGGGGTGGAGATAAAACCAGCGATCCTCATAACGCAGCGTTCCCTCTGTCAGCAGCGGGGACATTTCTTCCAGCGGTGTCCACAGCCGGTAGCGGTCATCGTTTGCCAGCGTCAGGCGCAGCAGTGTGCCGTTGCGGTCATAATAGGCAACCGACAGAGGCACACCTTCTGACAGCGGCGGATGCGGCCAGAGGCGGAATCCGGTCAGAAACAGCGCCAGCAGGATAATTACTGCCGCCAGATTCTGTATTACACGCCGGATGCCGCTCATTCTGACCGATACCGCCCGTGCATTCAGGGTTTATCTGCGGCAGGCGGCAGAACCGTAAATACCCCGGCTGCCGCAGACTGCACCTGAATCTCCCGGTCATACATGGCTTCGCCGAACGCCGGCGGAATGATAAATCGCCCTGTATTCACCGGTTTTATCTGATAGATAAACTCCTGACTATCCGCCGCGGCACTGCCGTAGATAAGCACTCTGTCCTCGCGGGCATCACTGAAGTCCGGTACCCAGCGGCGGCCGGTGCTGAACGGGAGCTGTGACAGTTGCAGGCTGTCCGCCGCTTCCGGATCCTGACGCACCACCTCAAACCCGCCCGGCAGCAGATCCGCCACCACAATATTATTCAGCCCCTGTCTGGCATTGGCGCGGATATGCAGACGGACATAGACTTTTTCGCCCTGTGCCGCACTGGTTATCACCTCACCTTTTTCATTCAGGTAATCACGGCTGATTTCCAGCCCTTTCGCCACCGCAGCCTGCGGCGGTGTGCGATCAAAACCGGATTCTGTCACCACATACCAGGCCGGGTTATCCGACGGATTATCAAAGCGGATTTCACTGACACCGTCGCTGAATTTTCCGGTCGCAGAGGCATTTTTCATCACCGAAATCACTTCAGGCGCTTCTGTGCCTTTCAGAACGCTGATAGTGAGTTCACCGGCTTGTGCCCCGCTCTGCTGCATATGACGGCTGTAGTATTCCATTGCCAGAATACTCATGGCCGCTGAATAGGTGGTGTAACGCTCATCTTTAAAGCGCAGCACCATGTTTTCCAGCAGTTGCGGCGGGATAGCAGACACTTTTTCCGGGAAGTGACGGACAATCAGGTAGAGCCGTGTGCTGTCCTGCACCAGCGGATCGAGGTAGCTCCGTGTCCACCATGCTTTGCTGTAAGCCGAGTTCAGGGCTTTCCAGGTCGGCGCCAGCATCATATCCGCCTGTTTATCCATCTTCAGCATTTTGTAGGATGCCGCGAGATACAGCGCGCCCGGGTCATCCTGCCAGGAGTCCGGATAACTGCTCTGCATCTGTGTCTGTACTTCAGCCAGCAGTCCGGTGGTCACCTCGCCCTGACGGGTCAGCAGGTAGACAGCAAAGGCGCGCATCCGCAGATCATCCTGCGTATTGAGCATCGGGTTCGCCGCCACTTTCTTCAGGTAAATATTGGCGGAGCCGAGCAGCGATTCCTGCACCGGATAGCCCGCATCCTGTGCTTCCAGCAGGAACTGCACCACATACAGTGTGACAAACGGATCGGTTTCCGGCATCGCCTGCCATTCGCCGATACCACCCTGACCGTTCTGCCGCGTCAGCAGTGTGGTCATGGTCTGTTGCAGCTGTTTGCGGATTTCCGTCTGTGACTGCAGTGTGCTGATTTCCGGATTACGCTGACTGAACAGCAGCGGAATGGCGCGGCTGGTGATCTGCTCCGAACAGTTATACGGATAATTATCCAGATACTGCGACAGCGCCTCACTCATCACCATCGGCGAGTATGAGACCCGCGCATCCCGCTTGGCATAGTTATCAAACATCTGCCGCAGCGCCGTCACCCGCTGCTGTTTACCGTCCATCCGTCCGAGAGACGAACGGGTGCGGTAAGCCGAGGCCGGGCGGACCGACAGATTCTGTGTGCGGACCGCCGATTTATCCCCGGAAGTGACGCGGAAGGTAATATCCGCCGTGCCCGGCAGCGCATTGGCTTTCAGGCGGAACGACAATACCGTTTCTTTCTTCTCACCGGGCGTGATCTGCTCATGGCTGCTGCCGGTGATTTCCAGTGCCGGATCGGCGCTGACGGTGACATCCAGCGGCACCGCTTCACCGTTCAGGCCGGTCAGGTTATTGGCGATACCGAGGGAGACATCAAATTCATCCCCCGGGGAGACCATGGCCGGAATATTCGGCGTCAGCACAAAATCATCCCGTACCGTGGTGCTGCTCTGTGTGTGGCCGATGCGGTCAGGTGAAACCGATACTGCCATCACGCGGATCTTACCGTTGAAATAATCCGGCACCTGATAATTAAAGACCGCGTCGCCATCAACGGCGGTGATCCCCGACCAGTACGCTACCGGTTCATCCCGCTTACGTTTGAACGGGTTAAGATGCAGATCGATTCCCTCTCCGGCATCCCCGCCCGGTGCTGCGGTCAGCGCCATCATTTTGCTGAATTCCGGCAGGATCAGGTCGAGGATCTGAGTGCTTTTCACTTCCAGCGCCCGTTTGCGGAAGAAATAGTCGAGCGGATCTTTCAGGCGGTAACGCGCCACCTGCAATATGCCCTCATCAATGGCAAAGACCACCACATTCTGCGGCGAGGTGGTTTTCACATGAACCGCCAGGTTTTCACCCGGTTTCATGACGTCCGGCGATGCCAGCGTGATCCCCGCATTAAACGCCTCATGGCTGACGCGGAACGGCTGCACGCCGAAGCTCAGCGGGCTCATAAAGATTTCATCGGAGTTAATATCACGGACAAACTGCACGTTAACATAGCCGTTGCCGGTCAGTTCTGCCGGTACGCGGATTTTCTGCACTGAGTTAGTGGTGTCTGCACGGAACCATACCCACTGATACACTTTGTCGCGCTCAATGGTGATAATACCGCTGCCGGTGTACGGCGCGCTGACGGCAATTTCAATCTCTTCACCCGGTTTATATTCCTCTTTATTCAGCGTCAGCTGCAGTTCCGCATTGCGATCCAGCGAGCGGGTGATGTTCGCGTTACCGGCGACGGTGTAGTCGGTTCTGTTCAGCACATTACCGTCCGCATCTTCCGCCTGTAAGATAAAGTGACCGGGTTTCGAGGTATTCAGTGTGATATCAGTGCCGGCGCTGCTGATAGTCAGCGGTTGCTCATCAATCCGGGTTTCTTTCAGTCTGGACTGATATTTGAAGACCCCGGACGGCTGGCGCATCAGTACAGAAATGTATTTCTGTTCCAGAAGCACCAGTTTCAGATTGGTTTTTTCGATGCGGGTCAGTGACGGATCCACCGCAATCAGATTCAGCATCCGCACTGCATCCTTACTGATGTAATCCGTGTCGCCGTCCGCTTTGATACCCACCAGCGAGTCATGCGGGGAGACCAGTACCCGCGCTGCTGCCGTGACTGAACGGCCGCTGCCCGGCTCAAACGCTTCGGTGAACAGCTGTAACTGATAGGTCGCTTCCGCGTAATTTTCCAGCCCTAACGCCAGCAGTGCGGCACCGTTTTCATCGGTGGTGCGCTCTTCCAGCTGGGTTTCAAAGTTATCCGTACTGCGGCTGTTTTCATAGAAACGGTAATCCGGATACTGCGTGAATGACGGATAAACCGGTCGCATGGTCATTTTTGTCGCGATACGACGATTCTGCGCCGGGGTGCCGAACAGGTTCTGCACATCAACCGCCGCCTGTAATTCATCCGGTTTCACCCAGCCCTGCTGACGATCCGGCGTCAGTTTCAGTGCCACTTTCATGCTGTCCGGCTCAAACTCTTTCACCACCACGGTGGTGGTACCGAGCAGACGCAGGTCATTCTCATCTTTACCTTCCAGATAGAGATAGATATTCCAGTCGCCGGTCGGAGAGTTTTCCGATGTGGTGTAGCTCAGTTCGCTGAAACCGGTGGCATCCAGAATAATCTGCTGTGAATGCATCAGAGTGTCACGCGGGTCGCGGATCTCCGCCCGCAGCGGGATGCCGGTCAGCGGGGTTTTCCAGTCATAGGTACGGGTGATAAGCCCGGCATGAAAGATTTCCCCCGGCCGGTAAATACCGCGATCTGAGAAAAGATAGCTGCTGAGGGTGCGCGGATCTTCCGGGGTTTCGTCGCCGTAAATATCAAAGCGCGAGAAATCCGGCTGGCGGTCATACCAGGCATTGACCGGCAGGAAGGAGACATCCCCCTCTTTTTCCGCCAGGAACATCACCGCCATCTGCTCATTACGGAAATCATGCAGCGGCGGGAATGCGGCGTGGCCGTCACTGCCGGTTGTACGGCTCAGCAGTGTGGTGCCGTTTTTGGCCACCACAGAAACGTTTGCGCCACTGACCGGCTCACCGGTATACACGGACTGCACGAACACATCCCGCGAGCCGTCGGGGGAGGATTTCGCGATGATCCCCATATCAGTGACCACCACAAAGCGCGAGTCGAGAACCGCATCCTCTTCGTAATCCTCATCCCCTTCGTCATAGCTTTCCGCTTCCGGGGCTTCCGCCGGTTTAGCCGGATCCCACGCCCGCAGGCTCAGCAGGAATATGCCGCGTTTTGCGGATGGGTCAGCTGAGAGGTATTTGCTCAGGTCGATACCTTTGTACTGAATATCGCCGGGGTTGGCGGCAGACAGCGCCGTCTGGTAAGTAAAGTGCTCCGTAAAGTATTCATCACTCAGGCGGTTAAAATCCGTTGAGGTAAAGTTTTTATCCTTAAAGGAGACGATGTGCTGTAACTGGCCCGGGATCACCCGTTTCACATCCAGCTGCAGGCCCGGGAAGTTACGTGCCGCGACGGTGATCTGTTTTTCACCTTTCATCGACAGCAGTGCCCCGTCAGACATAAAACGCAGTGTTTTCGGGTAATCCGGGATGCGTACCGGCAGATAGCGTGATGTTTTCAGATAATAACCGCCCGCCGAACTCATACCGCCGGTGATCTCCACCAGCAGCCAGCGGTTGGCCGGGGCGTTATAACTGAAGCTGAATGCTGCCTGATTCTCCTGCTCGCTGTCATCCGGGGTCAGCGTGACCGGCTCTGATAATGTGATGACTTTTTCGCTGATATCGTCTGATTTCCAGTCGTCGTAAATCCCCTCAGAATTATAATCAGGGTGTTTTTCCGGCAGCAGACGGGCACGAACCGCTTTTGTGATCTGTTTTTCATTCACCGGGTCAGAGAATGACACAATCAGGGCGCGGCGATCTTTTCCGTCATCTGATTCCACCAGCTGACTATCGATGCCCGTCACATCCAGACTGTAGCGGTTCGGCACGATCACGCGGAAGGTTTCATCTTTGTCCGTGGTATTGGCCGGAACGGCCGCCCCGACACCGGCTCTGACTGTCAGCAACACTTCGCTGTCTGTATCATTGAGTGCCAGCTGCCCGGAGTGGATCCAGGCTTTGAGTTTTTTATCATCATAAGTGACGGTATACGGCACCGGCTTGCCGTCACGGGTCATGGACAGACGCGATTCCAGATTTTTGACATCTGCCGGGGCATTGAAGGTCAGGCCGATAATGGCGTGTTTTTTCATCGGATCCTGTGGATCCTGATAGAACTCCGCCCGGCCGCCGCGATAATAAAACTCAGGGGTGGTAAAGGTTTTTTGTTTCTCTGTTAACGCCACCTGCGGAGCCAGCAGTGTTTTGGCATCCATATCGACGGTGTAGGTTTTCCCCATCGGGAAGGTTTTTTTCGCCGTGAATACCAGCTTACGGTCATTACGCCACTGCCACTCACCTTCCATTGCGGGGGTCAGGGTAATACCGGCCGTGACCGGTTTGCCGATCAGTGTCACCGGTGCGGCAGAGCGGGAGAATGTCACCACCACAATCTGCGCTGAATTATCGTCACGGTTATAATTAACCGCCGAAGGGCGCTGCACAGACGCGGAAATATCCTGCACCACCAGCGGCACAACATCCACCGGCTTCGGTTTGTTCTGATACCAGTGCCAGGTGTAATAACTGCCCGCTGCCACCGCAGCAGTCAGCAATAATAAGGCAGATATGGTTTTCGGATAGCGGTTTACACCCCGCTCCAGCCGGGCAAGCTGATTACCGGCAAAGGTCACCCAGCCCGGCACCGCCCAGCGGATCCGTCCGGTGAACGGGCGCAGCAGAAAACCCAGCAGAGTAAAGAGATAAACAAGACTGCGAGCCGCCAGACGCAGCAAAATAAAAGGTAAGCGGAGGATAAAACGCAGAACGTCCATGACAACATTTTCCTCTGTGTGTTGAGACTGACATCAGTTTGCCGCAGCACACAGTGAAATCCGGTTCAGCCGGAAGCTGTCAGTGCCCGATACTCTCATCCTCCATAAAACAGCCCATAAAGCAAATTATTGTATAAGGAATAATCTTAAATTACGGCCCCGGCGTATCCGCAGGGGCCTGTTCAGGGAAAAAATTATTCCAGTGCACTCAAAATAGCCTGTGCGGCTTTGACTCTTTCGGTATTCGGGTAGTTTTTATTCGCCAGAATCACAATCGCCACCTGTTTTTCCGGAATAAAGGCCACATAGGCGCCGAAACCAGTTGTTGCCCCCGTTTTATGCACCCAGGAAGCACGGTTATATGGCTGAACCTGGTTGTCTGTTACCGGGTGCGGCTGCAATGCGACCTCGTTGGTCACGCCGTTAATGATCATATCTTTCTGCTGCGGCCAGTCATACATTTCCCAGCCCAGCCCCTGGTTAATCGCGGCGGTTTTATAGTAGCGGGTCTGTGCAAGATACATTGCCATTTCCAGATCCGCATTACCGGCCCGTGACGGCTCCATATTCATTTCCGCCCAGCGCAGCATATCTTTTGAGGCGGATTTCACGCCGTAAGATTCCGCATCAAGCTGTCCCGGCGACACGCGGACCGGTTTTTTGTTTTTATAACCGTACGCATACTGGCTTTGCGCACTTTCCGGCACAGTAATAAAGGTGTGAGATAACCCCAGCGGTGCCAGGATCCGTGCAGTCAGCAACTGCTCATACGGCATCCCCGCCGCGTTTGCGGTCAGAGCACCAAACAGGCCGATACTGCTGTTTGCATACAGACGCATATCGCCCGGTTTCCGGGACGGCTGCCACTGCTGATAGAAATTCAGCAGATCCGCACGGCTTTTTACCGCATCCGGCACCTGTAACGGCAGTCCGCCTGCGGTATAGGTAGCCAGATCCAGCAATGTGATCCCCTTCCACTGCGGCAGAGCCAGCTCCGGCTGGTATTTTGCCGCCGGATCATTCAGCGCCATCTCTTTTTTCGCCACAGAAACCGCACCCAGCACACCTGTGAAAGTTTTACTTACAGATCCGAGCTCAAATAGTGTATTTTCAGTGACCGGCTGTTTTGCCTGAATATCGGCAAAACCATAATTGAAATAATAGGGCTTACCCTTTACGGAGACGGCAACCGCCATCCCGGGAATATCCTGCTGTGCCATCAGCGGTTTAATGGTGCTGTCCACCACCGCCGCGACATTATCAGCGGCAGAAAACCCCGGGGCGGAAAACGCCAGCAGAGCGGAAATCAGTGTTGCAGATAACGATTTTTTCATCAGAATTAACCTTCCGTGTGTGAGTGACGGCGGCAAGTATCGTCAGATTCACCGGACAGAACAAACGGTTAATTATAACAAGAGCCTAAAGAAAAACTTACAGGTGGATTATGGTCAGACGTTATCTCCCCCTTAACCCGCTGCGCGCCTTTGAGGCCGCCGCCCGTCATCTCAGTTTTACCCGTGCGGCGATTGAGCTGAATGTCACCCATGCCGCCGTCAGCCAGCAGGTCAGGGCTCTGGAAGAACAACTCGGCTGTGTGCTGTTTACCCGCGTCTCACGCGGACTGGTGCTGACCCATGAAGGTGAGGGATTACTGCCGGTGCTCAATGAGGCGTTTGACCGGATTGCGGATACTCTGGAGTGTTTTTCTCACGGGCAGTTCCGTGAGCGGGTGAAAGTCGGTGCGGTGGGAACATTTGCCGCAGGCTGGCTGCTGCCGCGTCTGACCGGATTTTATGACAGCCATCCGCATATTGATCTGCATATTTCCACCCATAATAACCATGTGGATCCGGCGGCGGAAGGGCATGATTATACGATCCGTTTCGGTAACGGCGCGTGGCATGAGTCAGATGCGGAACTGATTTTCAGTGCACCACACGCTCCGCTGTGCTCACCGGCCATTGCAGAACAGTTACAGCAGCCGGATGATGTTCACCGCTTTACCCTGCTGCGCTCATTCCGCCGGGATGAATGGAGCCGCTGGCTGGATTGTGCGGGCGGCACACCGCCTTCCCCGTCACAGCCGGTAATGGTGTTCGATACCTCACTGGCCATGGCCGAGGCGGCACAACTGGGTGCCGGGGTAGCGATCGCACCGGTATGTATGTTCAGCCGCCTGTTACAGTCAGGCGCACTGGTACAGCCGTTTGCCGCAGAAATCACCCTCGGCGGCTACTGGCTGACGCGGTTACAGTCCCGTACGGAAACCCCGGCCATGCAGCAATTCGCCCGCTGGCTGCTGAATACGGCGGCGGCGTAAAACTCACTCACCTTCCAGGCTTTTTACCCGCAAATCATCACCTTCACTGATGCGCAGCCGTTCACTGCCGCAGTGCGGACAGCATCCGGCGTGCTGCATGATTTCGGCCTCACGGCTGCAATCCCAGCACCATGCCTGTGCCGGGATAACATCAATATGCAGTGTGCAGCCCTGCGCCACGGTATCACGGCAGGCGATATCAAAACAGAAATGCAGTGCACTCTCCTCAACATCCGCCAGTGCGCCGACTTCCAGCCAGACATCCGTTACCCGCGCAATGCCGTGCTGTTCAGCCTGTTCGCGGATAATGTCCGCTGCACTCATACACAGGGATAACTCATGCATGCCGGGGTACCGGTTTTCCGGTAAACAGCGCCCTGCGCCCGGCCATCGCCGGAGCATCCGGGTCCGTGACCGGCAGTGAAAGCAGCATACGCGCACTGTCATCCGCCAGCCGCAGGCCGATTTTTTCACTGACTTTACGCTGCGGCCAGAGCTGCTCCGGCCCCGGAAAAATCACGGCACTGAACATCCACGGCGTGATCACACAACCCGTCCACTGCCCTTCAAACAGCGTCAGTTCCGTGACATAAACCGGCATTGACGGGTGCAGGAAGGTGAGATCGTGCATAGTATCCGCCGCTACTTTTTCAAACGCGTTGCGGATCTGCTCTGTCGGGCTGTGCATAAAGCCCTGAATATCCTCAGGCATCTGCCGTCTCCTTCTTCACCACCTCAACACCGGATTCACGCAGTACAGCCAGCACCTGCTGCAGTGCCGGTTCAACGGCAGCCTGCAGTTGCGGGGTCAGACCGATATCCGGCTCCAGCGAGGCCGGAACCACGCCCACCAGCGTCAGTTTGGCGGGGAATTCCCCGGTAAACCGCAGCGCGGACAAGACATCGGATAACCCCAGCTGATGCGGGGAGATTTTATTAGTGAACAGCGCCGGAACCTCCTCATCCCGCAGAATGCGGATGGTGCCCGGGGCGCTTTTCGCCGTCACAATAGCGTCAGTGATAATCAGATGATCCCGCCCGGCCATGCTGTCGAGCAGTTCCATCCCCGCCGTGCCGCCGTCCATCACTTCCACATAATCCGGCAGGATATAGCGCTCCGCCAGTGCTTCCGCGATATGCACACCGATAGCTTCGTCAGTCAGCAGAATATTGCCGACACCTAATACCAGAATCCGCATTACAGCACCTTCACTGATACCGTTTCACGGCCATCAACATCAACAATATGAACCGCACATGCCATACACGGGTCGAATGAGTGGATAGTGCGCACCACTTCCAGCGGTTTTTCCGGATCAGCAATTTTCAGCCCGACCAGCGACTGCTCATACGGCCCCGCCACATTATCGTGATTGCGCGGCCCGCAGTTCCAGGTGGACGGTACCACCGCCTGATAGTTCTCAATCACGCCGTCTTTGATCACCACCCAGTGCGATAACATGCCGCGTGGTGCTTCCAGGAAACCCACGCCTTTTATCACGCCGGTGGCCGGGAATTCCGGTTTCACATAAGTGATATGATCCCCGGTACCGATATTGGCGATCAGCGCGGCATACTGGTTCTGCAACACCGCCTGTAATTCACAGCAGTGCACCGTACGGCCGATAATCCGCCCGAGTGTGGAATGCAGCTGTTTTACCTCCGGGGTGTTGCCGGTCAGGGTCTGGTAAACCGCGATAATTTCATTCAGTTTTTCGGCTGTGCCGGGGTGTTTTGCCGCCAGTTTACAGAACATATTGGCCAGCGGGCCGACTTCCACGGTTTTGCCGTACAGCGTCGGTGATTTCACCCACGAGTATTTACCGTCCGGATCCCAGCCGGTGTATTTCGGCTCAGTTGTGCCTTCCCACGGTTTCTGCGGCGCTTCATCCTGATACCAGGAGTGCGGAGAACTTTCCTGAATCCCTTCCAGCAGGAAAGCATCCGTCTGGGAATCGATCGGGCGGAAAGTCGCTAAGTCAGCGTTTTCAATGTAGCCGCCCGGGAACAGGAAACTGCCGTTTTTGCCGTCGGTCGGGAATTCCGGGGTGCTCAGGTAGTTCACTGCGCCCTGCCCAGTTTCAAACCACTGCGGGTAAAATGCAGCAATGACCGCAGTATCAATTTTATAAACCTGCTCAACGAAATCATTCAGCTTGTCGATAAATGATTTGATATACATCAGGCGTTCCAGGTTCAGCACACCGATACCGTCGAGGTTAATCGGGTTTGCCACGCCGCCGACCGCCAGGTTCTGAATGTGCGGCGTTTTGCCACCCAGCAGCGCCACAATACGGTTAGCATCGCGCTGGCATTCCAGCGCCTGTAAATAGTGTGCGACGGCAATCAGGTTCACTTCCGGCGGCAACTGCATCGCCGGGTGTCCCCAGTAGCCGTTGGCAAAAATCCCCAGTTGCCCGCTTTCCACCAGTGCTTTGATTTTATCCTGCACTCTGACGAATTCCTGCGTGCTGTTGAGCGGCCAGTCAGAAACGCCGTTCAGCATGGCAGAGGCTTTTGCCGGATCCGCTTTCAGCGCGGAGGTGATATCCACCCAGTCCAGCGCGGAGAGCTGATAAAAGTGGACAATATGATCATGGGTGGTGTGCGCCGCCAGAATGATATTGCGGATATACTGCGCATTTACCGGCACATCCAGGTTCAGGGCATTTTCCACGGCACGCACCGATGCCAGTGCGTGTGTGGTGGTACAGACACCGCAGATGCGCTGGAGGATCATCCACGCATCACGCGGATCTTTCCCTTTGACGATTTTTTCCATTCCGCGCCACATGGTACCTGACGCCCAGGCTTTGGTGACCACACCATCGCCGATTTCACAGTCAATGCGTAAATGTCCTTCGATACGGGTAACCGGATCAATCGTAATTCTCTGGCTCATGACTTACTTGCCTCATGATAAGGGTGAGCTGCGGTTTTATTGACTGCAGGGAGTATCGGTAACAGGCGGATCAGGAAAAGGTAAGCGCAGATCTCAACAGCCACGAAACCAATGGAAATTAACAGTTCTTCCGCCGTCGGGAAGTAGTGATAGCCATTGCCGGGATCAAACGCCAGCAATGAATAGGCAAGACGCCATGCCGCACAGCCGAGCATCATGCTCAGTGCGCCAATGTAGAGCAGCCGGGAGTCACGGCGGAACGCCGGGATACTGAAGACCGCCAGTGCAATCGCCATCAGCACAATCTCGCACCAGAACAGCACAGCGTAATAATCCCCGGCGAAAGCCAGTCCGAGCTTGCCGCGGTAGATCAGTTCCCCGAAGCGCAGCACCAGAAACAGTGCCATCAGCACACTGACGGTCAGTGCCAGCTTGCCGAACAGGCGTTTTTCATCGGGACCGTTGCCTTTCAGGCCGCTCTGTACCAGGGAGCCTTCAAATACCACAATGGAGAATCCCATAATAAAGGCGGTGAGCAGAGAGAACAGCGGCAGCATTTCATAACTCTGCCACAACGGATGCACTTTATAGCCCGCCGCAATCATCAGGGAGCCCATCGAAGATTGGTGCATAGCCGGTAACAGTGCGCCGAGCGCTATCACAAAGAACATGATTTTGTTCAACCGCTTAAGGGAGACTTTCCAGCCCATACGCTCACAGAATGCCGGTGCCAGTTCCAGTGCCATCACGCCGATATAAATCGTCATACAGACCGCGGTTTCCAGCAGGACGGAGTTGACGTTGAAAATACCCGGAATAAAGAAGTTCGGCATATTCCAGTAACGGCCGAGGTCAATGGTGATAGACAATCCGCCCAGTGAATATCCCAGCAGGCTCGCCAGCAGCGCCGGACGCACCAGCGGGTGATATTCCCCTTTGTTGAACACATACACCGCCCACGCCAGCGCCCAGCCGCCGCAGGCAAAACCGGTGCCGATCAGCAGGTCAAACGCAATCCAGATCCCCCACGGATAGCCGCCGTTCAGATCAGAGACTGACCCCAGCCCGAAGACCAGACGTTTGACGATAAGCAGAACACAGAGGATAACAAGCGGCCCGAAAATGATGATCGGCTTACTGAATAATTTGCCGCCGAGGGGTTTGGGATCATGACTCATGATCATCACCTCCGTCGTGAGTGTCATTTTTGCTGTTGCGGCGCACCAGCACAGTGAGCCCGGCCAGTACCGCCAGCGGCAGGATCATCCCTTTGTACAGGGTGTGCTGGATGTTTTCAGAACGGGCTCCGGTAGAGAGCTCTGCCAGTTCCGGCAGTTGCAGATTTTTATACGGCACGCCGGTCAGTACCATCACCTGAGTTCCGCCACCCTCTTTTTCGCCGTACAGATGCGGATAATAGGAAGACACGGGATGTTTGTAGTTATCGCCGGTTTTCAGTGTCTGGCGCGGATAGGCATATTCCTCTCCGGCTGTCAGCCCGAGACGGTTTTTCGCCTCGCTCATCAGATCTTCGCGGGTGCCGAAGATAATCGCCCCGGTCGGACACACTTCCACACAGCCGGGTAAACCGCCTTTATCGAGCAGTTCAACACCCTTCTGGTTACAGAGTTCGCACTTGTGGATCATACCGAACGGGTTGTCGTAATCGTATTTCGGTATATCATACGGGCAGCCGACCATGCAGTAGCGGCAGCCGGTACAGATGTCTTTGTCATAATGCACAATGCCGGTAACCGGATGCTTTTTCAGCGCACCGACCGGGCAGACTGAGACACAGTTCGGATCCACACAGTGCATACATTGCTTCTTGATGTAGGCATAACCGTCCTTTTCCTGGTCTTTGTGTTCGCCGGTACCGCTCATCCACACCTGGATAATGTTGTTGGTGTACGGCGACAACTTGTCATTGTTGGACCACGTCTGCGCCCCTTCCGGGTTACGGCCGGGGAAATTGATATCCTGACATTTGGTCACACACGCCTGACAGCCGACACACAGAGTGGAGTCATACAGCATGCCGAGCGCACCGGGGATCGGCGGGCGGTTCTCCGCCGCCGCGTGGCTCACGGATGTATTACCTAACAGTAATGCCCCGCCGGAAGCCACTTTAATAAAGTCACGCCTGTTCACAGTTACTCTCCCCGCGGATCGCCGGACCGGTTTTTCTTCTGCTGGCGGCCCAGCTCACGGACAGCCATCACACTGACACCGGCCACCAGCCCGACCACGCCGCCGAGCAGCCCGATAGCGCCACCCGATACCGAACCGCCCTCTTTCAGCTCCACATCCGGTTTTTCAGAACGCGGTGTCTGGTTCTGTACCCCGGCGAGCTGGTGGATCCCTTTGTGGAAGCCCACGCCGGCCTCGTTACAGCCATAGCAGGGATGCCCGATAGCCACCGGCCACACACCGCCGACATCACAGAACTGCAATGTGGAGCAGTTGCCGTACGTTTCCGGCCCTTTGCAGCCGAGGTGATAGAGGCACCAGCCTTCACGGTGACCGTGGTCGCCGAATGCTTTGGCAAAACGTCCGGCGTCAAAGTGAGCGCGGCGCTCGCAGTGTTCGTGGATCAGATGACCGTAAGCAAACAGCGGCCGGTTTTTATCATCCAGCCCCGGGGCTTTGCCGTAAGTGATGATATGAGCAACCGTTGCCAGGAAGTTATGCGGGTTAGGCGGGCAGCCCGGAATATTAATCACGGTTTTACCGGGCAGAACCGCTTCCAGTGATGCCGCGCCGGTCGGGTTATCACCGGCGGCAGCCACGCCGCCCCAGGCGGCACAGGAGCCGATGGCAATAATCGCGGCAGCGCCCTCCGCCGCCCGGCGGATATGGTCGGCAATCGGCTCGCCGGCAATCATGCAGTAAATGCCGTCATCCTTCAGCGGTACAGAGCCGTCCACCACCAGCACATATTTGCCTTTGTATTTCTCAATCGCATTGTGCTTGTTGGCTTCCGCCTGATGACCGAATGCCGCCGAGAGTACCTCGTGGTACTCCAGCGAAATCATATCAAGGATGAGATTTTCGATGGTCGGGTGCGTCGCCCGGAGCAGGGACTCAGTGCAACCGGTACACTCCTGTGCAGATATCCAGATGACGGGGGGGCAATCCTTACGGCTGACGGACGCCGCGATTTCGGCAGATGCATTTGCACTGAGACCCATGGTGGCCGCTAAGGCCGCACAGAGTTTCAGAAAGCTTCGCCGGTCAATACCCTCAGAAGTGATATCAGAAGTAATAAAGGTATTATCTTCGATCATTCTCTATATTCCGTTGTGTTAATTTAATATTAATATAATCCGGTTATTATTAAATTACTGAGACACGGAACATAATCAATAAACAAAAAAATAAAATCTGAAATATTATTTTACAGATAATGAGAATTTTTTCTATTTTTAACATTTAATCTAT
>NZ_WSPG01000039.1:0-25089 GCF_022819185.1 Morganella sp. HSTU-ASny43 | reverse complement strand
ATCGTCACCCTGATCCACCCAATCGCAATGGACGATGGTCTGCGTTTCGCAATCCGTGAAGGCGGCCGTACCGTTGGTGCGGGTGTTGTAGCGAAAGTGATGGGTTAATTCCCCGCTGATTATTAAAAAGAGAGCTGCGGCTCTCTTTTTTTATGCCGGCTTTCCGGCAACTGCTGACAAAATTTACACAATCGCAATTGTAATAATACTGATTATCATTTACTCTTTACCGCAGTCAGGAGGAATGATATGTACGTATGTTTATGTAATGCCATCAGCGATAAAGCCATCCGGAATGCCGTGCGCCAGAATAAGGTTCATTCCATCGGTGAACTGCGTAAAATTATCCCTGTCGGCACTGAATGCGGCAAATGTATCCGCCACGCCAAAGCCGTTATTGCAGAAGAGCATATGTCTGTCCCGGTTGACCGCGTCGCCTGAATCTTCTCTCTGAAACCCGCCGGAATTTTGAACTGTATCGCTATTTTGTCACCGTAATCACTCCGTGAATTATTTCCTGTGTCTATACTGAACAGACAGGAAACAAAGGAGGGTACATGAAAGGCGATAAAAAAATGATCTCGCATCTGAACAAATTGCTGGGAAATGAACTGGTTGCTATTAACCAGTATTTTCTGCATGCCCGCATGTTCAAAAACTGGGGTCTGATTAAACTCAACAACAAAGAGTATGAAGAATCCATTGATGAGATGAAACACGCTGATGAATACATTGAGCGTATCTTATTTCTGGAAGGGATCCCGAACCTTCAGGATCTCGGTAAACTTCATATCGGCGAAGATGTTGAAGAAATGCTGAAGTCTGATCTTCAGCTGGAACTGGATGGCGCCAAAGATTTACGTGAAGCCATTGCCTATGCCGATTCCAAACATGATTATGTCAGCCGTGATTTGATGATAAAAATACTGGCGGAAGAGGAGTCTCATATCGACTGGCTGGAAACCCAGCTGGATCTGATAGCCCGTGTGGGTCTGCAGAACTATCAGCAGGCACAGATGGCGGACGCAGACACAGAATAAAAAACAGAGAAATAATCACTAAAGTAAGCAATGTGCAGAACCGCCGGCAGGGAAACCCGCGGCGGTTTTTCTTTTTTGATTTTTTGTCATGGCGCCGGAGATAATTTGCACAAATCCCGGTTTGCGGCTTGCTTTCAGGGCTCATTCACGTATAATGCGCGGGCTTGCCAATTGTGCAAGCCTGGTTGATACCAGCATTGGACAGTATGTTTTTTAGCTGTTCATGAAAATATCCCCGATATGGGGATTACATCGAGAACGATTACACTCCCCCGTCAATCGAAATGGGTGCGAGGAGTAATTTTTTACGTTTATAAAATAGTTGGAGCTCTGGTCTCATGCAGAACCAAAGAATCCGTATCCGCCTTAAAGCTTTTGATCATCGTCTGATCGATCAATCAACTGCGGAAATCGTAGAGACTGCTAAGCGCACTGGTGCGCAAGTTCGTGGTCCTATTCCGCTGCCGACCCGTAAAGAGCGTTTTACCGTTCTGATCTCTCCGCACGTCAACAAAGATGCGCGCGATCAGTACGAAATTCGCACTCACAAACGTCTGGTTGACATCGTTGAGCCAACTGAAAAAACCGTTGATGCTCTGATGCGTCTGGATCTGGCTGCCGGCGTTGACGTGCAGATCAGCCTGGGTTAATCAGGTATCAATTGATTGAGAGGTTGAAACAATGATTGGTTTAGTCGGTAAAAAAGTGGGTATGACCCGCATCTTCACTGAAGAAGGTGTGTCAATCCCTGTTACTGTTATCGAAATCGAAAATAACCGCGTTACTCAGGTTAAATCTGACGAAACTGACGGTTATCGTGCTATTCAGGTTACCACCGGCAGCAAAAAAGCTAACCGCGTGAACAAACCTGAAGCAGGACATTTCGCAAAAGCTGGTGTTGAAGCTGGTCGCCTGTTACGTGAATTCCGCCTGTCAGAAGGTGAAGAGTTTACTGTTGGCCAGAACATCAGCGTTGAAATTTTCGCTGACGTTAAGAAAGTTGACGTTACTGGTACATCTAAAGGTAAGGGCTTCGCCGGTACTGTAAAGCGCTGGAATTTCCGTACTCAGGATGCTACTCATGGTAACTCCTTGTCTCACCGTGTTCCGGGTTCTATCGGTCAGAACCAGACTCCGGGTAAGGTATTTAAAGGCAAGAAAATGGCAGGTCAGCTGGGTAACGAACGTGTAACCGTTCAGAGCCTGGATGTCGTTCGCGTTGACGCTGAGCGTAACCTGCTGCTGGTAAAAGGTGCTGTCCCGGGTGCAACCGGTAGCAACCTGATTGTTAAACCAGCTGTCAAGGCTTAACGTCGAGGAGATAGGAATGGAATTGGTAATGAAAGACGCGCAAAGCGCGCTGACTGTTTCCGAAACTACCTTCGGGCGTGATTTCAATGAAGCGCTTGTCCATCAAGTAGTTGTTGCGTATGCAGCTGGTGCTCGTCAAGGTACACGTGCTCAGAAAACTCGTGCTGAAGTTACTGGGTCTGGTAAAAAACCATGGCGCCAAAAAGGTACTGGTCGTGCCCGCTCTGGTTCAATCAAGAGCCCAATCTGGCGCTCTGGTGGTATCACTTTCGCAGCGAAACCACAGGACCACAGTCAAAAAGTTAACAAAAAGATGTACCGCGGCGCGCTGAAAAGCATCCTGTCCGAATTGGTACGTCAGGATCGTCTGATCATTGTCGAAAAATTTGCTGTAGAAGCACCTAAAACCAAGCTGCTGGTACAGAAATTGAAAGATATGGCTCTGGAAGACGTGATGATCGTCACACACGAAGTTGATGAGAACCTGTTCTTAGCAGCTCGCAACCTGTACAAGGTTGATGTGCGTGATGTCACTGCAATCGATCCGGTCAGTCTGATCGCGTTCGGTAAAGTAGTGATGACTGCTGAAGCAGTTAAGCAAGTTGAGGAGATGCTGGCATGATCCGTGAAGAACGTCTGCTGAAAGTACTGCGCGCGCCGCATGTATCTGAAAAAGCGTCTACCGCGATGGAAAAAACAAATACCATCGTGCTCAAAGTTGCTAAAGACGCGACTAAAGCTGAAATCAAAGCTGCAGTTGAAAAACTGTTCGAAGTCAAAGTTGAAGGTGTTAACACTCTGCTGGTTAAAGGCAAAGTGAAGCGCCACGGTCAGCGTTTCGGTCGTCGTAGCGACTGGAAAAAAGCTTACGTCACCCTGCAGGAAGGCCAGAATCTGGACTTCGTCGGCGGCGCTGAGTAAGTCGGAGGAGTAAAGAACAATGGCAATTGTTAAATGTAAACCTACGTCTCCGGGCCGTCGCCACGTCGTTAAAGTGGTTAACCCTGAGCTTCACAAGGGCAAACCTTACGCACCACTGCTTGAGAAAAACAACAAGTCTGGTGGTCGTAACAACAATGGCCGTATCACTACCCGTCATATTGGTGGTGGTCACAAGCAAAATTACCGTATTGTTGACTTTAAACGTAACAAAGACGGTATCCCGGCTGTTGTAGAACGTCTGGAATATGATCCAAACCGTTCAGCAAATATTGCTCTGGTATTATACAAAGACGGTGAACGCCGTTACATCCTGGCTCCTAAAGGCCTGAAAGCTGGTGATCAAATCCAGTCTGGTGTTGATGCTGCAATCAAAGCGGGTAACGCTCTGCCAATGCGCAACATCCCGGTTGGTTCTACTGTTCATAACGTAGAAATGAAACCAGGTAAAGGCGGCCAGCTGGCACGTTCTGCCGGTACTTACGTTCAGATCGTTGCGCGCGATGGTGCTTATGTCACTATTCGTCTGCGTTCCGGTGAAATGCGTAAAGTTCCTTCAGATTGCCGCGCGACTTTAGGTGAAGTGGGTAACGCTGAACACATGCTGCGCGTTCTGGGTAAAGCTGGTGCAAGTCGCTGGCGTGGTATTCGCCCTACCGTTCGCGGTACTGCGATGAACCCGGTAGACCACCCACATGGTGGTGGTGAAGGTCGTAACTTTGGTAAACACCCTGTAACACCATGGGGCGTTCAGACCAAAGGTAAGAAGACTCGTAAAAACAAACGCACTGAACACTTCATCGTTCATCGTCGTACTAAGAAATAATTAGAGGATAAGCCATGCCACGTTCTCTCAAGAAAGGTCCTTTTATTGACCTGCACTTGCTGAAGAAGGTAGAGAAAGCGGTGGAAAGCGGTGACAAAAAGCCTGTTAAGACTTGGTCCCGTCGTTCAACGATCTTTCCTAACATGATCGGTTTGACCATCGCTGTCCATAATGGTCGTCAGCATGTTCCGGTTTACGTTACCGACGAAATGGTTGGTCACAAACTGGGTGAATTCGCGCCGACCCGTACTTATCGCGGCCATGCGGCTGATAAAAAAGCCAAAAAGAAATAAGGTAGGAGGAAGAGATGGAAACTATTGCTATGCATCGCCACGCTCGTTCTTCTGCTCAGAAGGTTCGCCTGGTGGCTGACCTGATCCGCGGTAAGAAAGTGTCGCAAGCTCTGGAAATTTTAACCTTTACCAACAAGAAAGCTGCTGGTTTAGTGAAGAAAGTTCTGGAGTCTGCTATTGCTAACGCAGAACACAACGATGGCGCTGACATCGATGATCTGAAAGTAGCGAAAATTTTCGTTGACGACGGCCCAACCATGAAGCGCATCATGCCTCGTGCTAAAGGTCGTGCAGATCGTATTCTTAAGCGCACCAGCCACATCACTGTGGTTGTGTCCGATCGCTGATACCTGGAGACTAGCAATGGGTCAGAAAGTAAATCCAAATGGTATTCGCCTGGGTATTGTTAAACCTTGGAACTCTACCTGGTTTGCGAACACCAAAGAATTCGCTGACAACCTGGACAGCGACTTTAAAGTACGTAAGTACTTAACTAAAGAACTGGAAAAAGCGTCAGTATCCCGCATCGTTATCGAGCGCCCTGCTAAGAGCATCCGTGTGACTATTCACACTGCACGCCCTGGCATCGTGATCGGTAAGAAAGGTGAAGACGTTGAAAAACTGCGCAAAAGCGTTTCAGATATCGCTGGCGTTCCTGCGCAGATCAATATTGCCGAAGTACGTAAACCTGAACTGGACGCAAAATTAGTTGCTGACAGCATCACTTCACAGCTGGAACGTCGCGTTATGTTCCGTCGTGCTATGAAGCGTGCGGTACAGAATGCTATGCGTTTAGGCGCTAAAGGTATCAAAGTCGAAGTCAGCGGCCGTTTAGGCGGTGCTGAAATCGCACGTACTGAGTGGTATCGTGAAGGCCGTGTGCCTCTGCATACCCTGCGTGCAGACATCGATTATAACACCTCTGAAGCTCAGACTACTTATGGTGTTATCGGTGTTAAAGTGTGGATCTTCAAAGGTGAGATTCTGGGTGGCATGGCTGCAGTTGAACAGGCGGAAAAACCGGCTGCTCAACCTAAAAAACAGCAGCGTAAAGGCCGTAAGTAAAGGAGAGTCGCTGAATGTTACAACCAAAGCGTACAAAATTCCGTAAAGTGCACAAAGGCCGTAACCGCGGTCTGGCAGCCGGCGCGGATGTGAGCTTCGGCACTTATGGTCTGAAAGCTGTTGGCCGTGGTCGTCTGACTGCACGTCAGATCGAAGCAGCACGTCGTGCTATGACCCGTGCAGTTAAGCGTCAGGGTAAAATCTGGATCCGTGTGTTCCCGGACAAACCTATCACTGAAAAGCCTCTTGAAGTGCGTATGGGTAAAGGTAAAGGTAACGTGGAGTATTGGGTTGCCTTAATCCAGCCGGGTAAAGTCCTGTATGAAATGGACGGCGTATCGGAAGAGCTTGCTCGTGAAGCATTCAAGCTGGCAGCAGCTAAACTGCCTATCAAAACCACCTTTGTAACTAAGACGGTGATGTAATGAAAGCGAAAGAGCTGCGCGAAAAAAGCGTTGAAGAGCTGAACACTGAGCTGCTGAACCTGCTGCGCGAACAATTTAACCTGCGTATGCAAGCGGCAAGCGGCCAGTTACAACAGTCTCATCTGTTAAAACAAGTGCGTCGTAATATTGCACGTGTTAAGACTTTATTGACTGAGAAGGCGGGTGCGTAATGACCGATAAAATCCGTACTCTGCAAGGTCGTGTTGTTAGTGACAAAATGGAGAAATCCATTGTTGTGACTATCGAGCGTATGGTGAAACACCCTCTGTATGGTAAGTTCATCCGTCGTACGACTAAACTGCACGTACATGACGAGAACAATGAATGTGGTATCGGTGACGTGGTAGAAATCCGCGAAACCCGTCCACTGTCTAAGACTAAGTCCTGGACCCTGGTTCGCGTCGTAGAGAAAGCTGTACTGTAACAGCACTGCTTTCTGATGTAGAATAAACGGCTCGGCTTTAGAGCCGTTTATTTTTTTCTATCCATAACGAAGATGTGGTGTTATAATGCCGCGCCCTCGTAATTGGGTATTTGGACGGCCTCTCTTTTTAGTAAGAGTGGCTCAGTAGTAGTTGACATTTAGCGGAGCACTAAAATGATCCAAGAACAGACTATGCTGAACGTGGCCGATAACTCCGGTGCACGTCGCGTAATGTGTATCAAGGTTCTAGGTGGCTCGCACCGTCGCTACGCAGCTGTAGGCGACATTATCAAAATTACCATCAAGGAAGCAATTCCGCGCGGTAAAGTAAAAAAAGGTGATGTTCTGAAGGCAGTAGTGGTGCGCACCAAGAAGGGTGTACGTCGCCCTGACGGTTCTGTCATTCGCTTCGATAGCAACGCTTGTGTATTGTTAAACAATAACAGCGAGCAAGTTATCGGTACGCGTATTTTTGGGCCGGTAACTCGTGAACTTCGTAACGAGAAGTTTATGAAAATTATCTCACTGGCACCTGAAGTACTCTAAGGAGCGGAACTATGGCAGCGAAAATCCGTCGTGATGACGAAATTATCGTGCTGACCGGCAAAGATAAAGGTAAGCGCGGTAAAGTAAAACAGGTTCTTTCTTCTGGTAAAGTTATCGTTGAAGGTATCAATCTGGTTAAGAAACATCAGAAGCCGGTTCCGGCCCTGAACCAACCAGGTGGCATCGTTGAAAAAGAAGCTGCAATTCAGGTTTCTAACGTTGCAATCTTCAATGCGGCAACCGGCAAGGCTGACCGTGTAGGTTTTAGATTCGAAGACGGTAAAAAAGTCCGTTTCTTCAAGTCTAACAGCGAAACTATCAAGTAATTTTTGGAGTATACGATGGCGAAACTGCATGATTACTACAAAGACGAAGTAGTTAAACAACTGATGACTCAGTTTAACTACAATTCTGTCATGCAAGTCCCTCGGGTCGAGAAGATCACCCTGAATATGGGTGTTGGTGAAGCAATTGCTGATAAAAAACTGCTGGATAACGCAGCAGCTGACTTAGCAGCAATCTCTGGTCAGAAACCATTGATCACCAAAGCACGCAAATCTGTTGCAGGCTTCAAAATCCGCCAGGGCTATCCAATCGGCTGTAAAGTAACTCTGCGTGGCGAACGCATGTGGGAGTTCTTTGAGCGACTGATTTCTATTGCTGTACCACGTATTCGTGACTTCCGTGGCTTGTCCGCTAAGTCTTTCGATGGTCGCGGTAACTACAGCATGGGCGTACGTGAACAAATCATCTTCCCTGAAATCGATTACGATAAAGTGGATCGTGTTCGTGGTCTTGATATTACTATCACTACCACCGCGAAATCTGATGATGAAGGTCGCGCACTGTTATCAGCGTTTAACTTCCCGTTTCGCAAGTAAGGCAGGGTATTCATGGCTAAGAAATCTATGAAAGCACGTGATGTAAAACGTGCAAAATTAGCTGAGAAATTCTTCGCAAAACGCGCAGAACTGAAAGCTACCATCTCCGATGTCAACGCATCAGATGACGATCGTTGGGATGCTGTTCTGAAGCTTCAATCTCTGCCACGTGATTCCAGTCCTTCCCGTCAGCGTAACCGTTGCCGCCAAACCGGGCGTCCACACGGTTTTCTGCGGAAGTTTGGCTTAAGCCGTATTAAAGTCCGTGAAGCCGCTATGCGCGGTGAAATCCCGGGCCTTAAGAAAGCTAGCTGGTAATTGTCACCATATTGAATCACGGGAGTAAAGACAGATGAGCATGCAAGATCCCATCGCGGATATGCTGACCCGTATCCGTAACGGTCAGGCCGCGAACAAAGTTGCGGTCACCATGCCTTCCTCCAAGCTGAAAGTGGCAATTGCCAACGTGCTGAAGGAAGAAGGTTATATTGAAGATTTTAAAATCGAAGGCGACATCAAGCCAGAACTGGAACTGACTCTTAAGTATTTCCAGGGTAAGGCTGTTGTAGAAAGCATCCAGCGCGTAAGCCGCCCAAGTCTGCGTATTTATAAGCGCAAAGACGAACTGCCACAAGTTATGGCAGGTCTGGGTATCGCAGTTGTTTCTACATCTAAAGGTGTAATGACTGATCGTGCAGCTCGCCAGGCTGGTCTTGGTGGCGAGATTCTCTGCTACGTAGCATAATTCGGGAGGAAAGAATGTCTCGTGTGGCAAAAGCACCCGTCGTCATTCCTGCCGGCGTAGAGGTAAAACTCAACGGTCAGGTTATTTCGATTAAGGGTAAAAACGGCGAGCTGAGCCGTAATATCCACAACGCTGTAGAAGTTAAACATGCAGACAACCAGTTAACCTTTGGTCCGCGTGACGGTTATACCGACGCATGGGCACAGGCTGGTACAACTCGTGCACTGGTTAACGCTATGGTTGTTGGTGTTACCGAAGGCTTCTCTAAGAAGCTGCAACTGGTAGGTGTTGGTTATCGTGCAGCCGTTAAAGGTGATGTAGTAAACCTGTCTGTAGGTTTCTCTCACCCGGTAGAGCACAAACTGCCGGCTGGCGTTACTGCTGAATGTCCGACTCAAACTGAAATCGTACTGAAAGGTGCTGATAAGCAGGTTATTGGTCAGATCGCAGCAGACTTACGCGCCTATCGTCGCCCTGAACCTTACAAAGGTAAAGGTATTCGCTACGCCGACGAAGTCGTGCGTATTAAAGAGGCTAAGAAGAAGTAAGGTAACACTATGGATAAGAAAGCAGCTCGTATCCGTCGTGCGACCCGCGCACGCCGCAAGCTTATGGAACTGGGTGCAACCCGCCTGGTGGTACATCGTACCCCTCGCCATATCTATGCGCAGGTTATTGCACCAAACGGTTCTGAAACGTTGGTGGCCGCTTCTACTGTTGAAAAAGCTATCAGCGAACAAGTTAAATACACCGGAAACAAAGATGCCGCAATCGCAGTAGGTAAAGCTATTGCTGAGCGCGCACTGGAAAAAGGAATCAAAGCAGTATCCTTTGACCGTTCAGGTTTCCAATATCATGGTCGAGTCCAGGCACTGGCAGATGCTGCCCGTGAAGCTGGCCTACAGTTCTAAGGTAGAGGTGTAAGATGGCACACATCGAAAAACAGGCTGGCGAACTGCAGGAAAAGCTGATCGCGGTAAACCGCGTATCTAAAACCGTTAAAGGTGGTCGTATCTTTAGCTTCACCGCACTGACTGTAGTGGGTGATGGCAACGGCCGCGTTGGTTTTGGTTACGGCAAAGCACGCGAAGTTCCGGCAGCAATCCAGAAAGCGATGGAAAAAGCCCGTCGCAACATGAAAACCGTTGCACTTAACAACGGCACATTATTCCACCCAGTGAAAGGCACACACACCGGTTCCCGCGTGTTTATGCAGCCTGCTCACGAAGGTACCGGTATTATTGCCGGTGGTGCAATGCGTGCTGTTCTTGAAGTTGCCGGTGTTCGTAACGTCCTGGCTAAAACTTATGGTTCCACGAACCCAATTAACGTTGTTCGTGCAACACTGGATGCTTTAGACAGCATGAAGTCTCCGGAAATGGTTGCAGCTAAGCGTGGTAAATCCGTCGAAGAAATTCTGGGGTAATGGACCATGGCTAAGACAATTAAAATTACACAAACCCGCAGCTCAATCGGCCGTCTGCCAAAACACAAGGCAACTCTGGTCGGTTTAGGTCTGCGTCATATTGGCCACACTGTAGAGCGCGAAGATACACCAGCGGTCCGTGGTATGGTTAATCGTATTTCCTATATGGTTAAAGTTGAGGAGTAACAGATGCAATTAAATACTCTGTCTCCGGCAGCAGGTGCTAAACACGCACCAAAACGTGTAGGTCGTGGTATTGGTTCCGGTCTCGGTAAAACCGCAGGTCGTGGTCACAAAGGTCAGAGCTCTCGTTCTGGCGGTGGCGTACGTCGTGGGTTTGAAGGTGGCCAGATGCCTTTATATCGTCGTCTGCCAAAATTCGGCTTTACTTCACGTAAAGCGATGGTCACTGCTGAGATCCGTTTATCTGATCTTCAGCTGATCGAAGGCGATGTTATCGATCTTAATGTATTGAAAGCCGCAAACGTTATTGGTCCACAGATTGAGTACGCGAAAGTGTTCCTGTCTGGTGAACTGACTCGTGCAGTTACTGTACGCGGCCTGCGTGTTACTAAAGGCGCTCGTGCTGTTATCGAAGCTGCTGGCGGTAAAATCGAGGAATAAGTAACAGATGGCAAAGCAACCAGGTACAGATTTCCAAAGTGCTAAAGGCGGAATAGGTGAGTTAAAGCGTCGTTTACTGTTTGTGCTCGGCGCACTGATTGTTTTCCGTATTGGCTCTTTCATTCCTATCCCTGGTATTGATGCCACTGTTCTTGCGAAATTGCTCGAACAACAACAAGGCACCATCATTGAGATGTTTAACATGTTCTCTGGTGGTGCGTTGAGTCGTGCTTCAATCTTTGCGCTGGGTATCATGCCGTACATTTCGGCATCGATTATTATCCAGCTGCTGAGCGTGGTGAACCCGCGCCTGGCGGAGATTAAGAAAGAAGGGGAAGCTGGTCGTCGTAAGATTAGCCAGTACACCCGGTATAGTACGTTAGTCCTCGCGGTGTTCCAGTCTGTTGGTATCGCGATGGGCTTACCGAATATGCCTGGTATGCAGGGTCTGGTTATTAACCCGGGCTTTGCGTTCTACTTCACGGCTGTTGTGAGTTTGGTGACAGGGACTATGTTCCTGATGTGGCTGGGTGAGCAGATTACTGAACGCGGTATCGGTAACGGTATTTCGATCATCATCTTCGCCGGTATTGTTGCGGGTCTTCCGTCAGCAATTGGCCATACCATTGAGCAAGCTCGTCAAGGCGAACTGCACTTCCTCCTGTTGCTATTGGTTGCAGTCTTGGTATTTGCGGTTACTTGCTTTGTTGTCTTTATGGAGCGTGGTCAACGTCGTATCGTCGTTAACTATGCCAAACGTCAGCAAGGCCGCCGTGTTTACGCGGCACAAAGTACACACTTACCGTTGAAAGTGAATATGGCGGGTGTAATTCCTGCGATTTTCGCTTCCAGTATTATCCTGTTCCCTGGTACAATTGCATCTTGGTTCGGTGATGGTACTGGCTGGGATTGGCTGACGACAATTTCTATGTATCTGCAGCCAGGCCAGCCGCTCTATGTGTTACTTTATGCCTCTGCAATCATATTCTTCTGTTTCTTCTATACCGCACTGGTATTTAATCCAAGAGAAACAGCAGATAACCTGAAGAAGTCCGGTGCATTTGTACCAGGAATTCGTCCGGGAGAGCAAACGGCCAAGTACATCGATAAAGTAATGACTCGTTTAACTTTAGTTGGCGCGTTATATATTACCTTTATCTGCCTAATCCCGGAGTTCATGCGTGACGCAATGAAAGTACCTTTCTACTTTGGTGGTACTTCCCTCTTAATCGTGGTTGTGGTCATCATGGACTTTATGGCTCAAGTGCAAACTCTGATGATGTCAAGTCAGTACGAGTCTGCATTGAAAAAAGCAAACCTCAAAGGTTATAACCGTTAATTCGGTTTGCTTTAGAAGTTACGGAGAGTAAAAATGAAAGTTCGTGCTTCCGTCAAGAAATTATGCCGTAACTGCAAAATCGTTAAGCGTCACGGTGTCGTGCGCGTGATTTGCAGTGCTGAGCCTAAGCATAAACAGCGTCAAGGCTAATAAAAAGCATATTTTTCTTGCAAAGTTGGATTGAGCTGGCTAAATTAGCCAGCCAATCTTTTTATTAAACGTGGTTCTACTGTTTGAGTATCCTGAAAACGGGCTTTTCAGATCAGTATTACCCCAAAATTTTTAGGAGTGCATAGTGGCCCGTATAGCAGGCATTAACATTCCTGATCATAAACATGCTGTTATTGCATTAACTGCAATTTTCGGCATCGGCTTAACCCGTTCACAGGCTATCTGTAAAGCAACGGGTATTGCTGAAGATGTTAAGATCAGTGAGCTGTCTGAAGAGCAAATCGACCAACTACGTGACGAAGTTGCTAAATACGTTGTAGAAGGTGACCTGCGCCGTGAAGTGACCCTCAGCATCAAACGTCTTATGGACATTGGTTGCTATCGTGGTTTACGCCATCGTCGTGGTCTTCCGGTACGCGGTCAGCGTACGAAGACTAACGCACGTACCCGTAAGGGTCCGCGTAAGCCGATCAAGAAATAATCGGGGAATCTTATAATGGCAAAAGCACCTGTTCGTGCACGTAAGCGTGTAAGAAAACAAGTCTCTGACGGTGTGGCTCATATCCATGCTTCTTTCAACAACACAATCGTTACCATTACTGACCGTCAGGGTAACGCATTAGGTTGGGCAACTGCCGGTGGTTCCGGTTTCCGTGGTTCTCGTAAATCAACTCCATTCGCAGCACAGGTTGCAGCAGAACGTTGCGCAGAGGCTGTGAAAGAGTACGGTATTAAGAATCTGGAAGTTATGGTTAAAGGACCTGGTCCTGGCCGTGAGTCAACCGTTCGCGCATTAAACGCGGCTGGTTTCCGCATCACTAACATTACTGATGTGACTCCGATCCCTCATAACGGTTGTCGTCCTCCGAAAAAACGTCGCGTCTAATCGCCCTCACGTTTTTTAGGATAGTTGGAGAAAGAAAATGGCTAGATATTTGGGTCCGAAGCTCAAGCTGAGCCGTCGCGAAGGAACAGACCTCTTCCTGAAGTCTGGTGTTCGCGCGATTGACACCAAGTGTAAATTAGATCAAGCACCAGGCCAGCACGGCGCCCGTAAACCGCGTCTGTCTGATTATGGTGTTCAGTTACGTGAAAAACAAAAAGTTCGTCGTATGTACGGCGTGCTGGAACGTCAGTTCCGTAACTACTATAAAGAAGCAACTCGTCTGAAAGGCAACACAGGTGAAAACCTGCTGTCTCTGCTGGAAGGTCGTTTAGACAACGTTATTTATCGTATGGGCTTTGGCGCTACCCGCGCAGAAGCACGTCAGATCGTCAGCCACAAAGCTGTCATGGTAAATGGCCGTGTTGTAAACATTGCTTCTTATCAGGTTTCCCCTAACGACGTAATCAGCATTCGTGAAAAAGCGAAAAAACAGTCTCGTATTAAGGCTGCTTTAGAGCTGGCTGAGCAGCGTGAAAAACCAACTTGGTTGGAAGTTGATGCTGCGAAAATGGAAGGTGTGTTCAAACGTATTCCTGAGCGTACTGACCTTTCTGCTGATATTAACGAGCACCTGATCGTCGAGCTTTACTCTAAGTAAGGCTTAGCACCAAAGAGAGGACACAATGCAGGGTTCTGTGACAGAGTTTCTTAAACCGCGCCTGGTTGATATCGAGCAAATCAGTTCGACGCACGCCAAGGTGACCCTTGAACCATTAGAGCGTGGCTTTGGCCATACTCTGGGTAACGCACTGCGCCGTATTCTGCTTTCGTCTATGCCGGGTTGTGCGGTAACTGAGGTTGAGATTGATGGTGTACTCCATGAGTACAGCACTAAAGAAGGTGTACAGGAAGATATCCTGGAAATTCTGCTCAACCTGAAAGGGCTGGCGGTAAAACTTCAGGGAAAAGATGAAGTCATCTTAACTCTGAATAAATCTGGCATTGGCCCTGTGACTGCAGCCGACATCATCCATGACGGTGATGTTGAAATCGTCAAGCCGGAGCATGTAATTTGCCATCTCACTGACGAAGGCGCATCTATTAATATGCGCATCAAAGTTCAGCGTGGTCGTGGTTATGTTCCAGCTTCTGCCCGAATTCATTCGGAAGAAGATGAGCGCCCAATCGGTCGTCTGTTAGTAGACGCGTGCTACAGCCCAGTTGAGCGTATTGCTTACAATGTTGAAGCAGCACGTGTTGAGCAGCGTACCGACTTGGATAAATTGGTTATCGAAATGGAAACCAACGGCACGATTGATCCAGAAGAATCAATTCGTCGTGCGGCAACCATTCTGGCCGAACAACTGGAAGCTTTCGTTGACTTACGTGATGTTCGTCAGCCGGAAGTGAAAGAAGAAAAACCAGAATTCGATCCGATTTTACTGCGCCCAGTAGACGATCTCGAATTGACTGTCCGCTCTGCTAACTGTCTCAAGGCAGAAGCAATCCACTACATCGGTGATCTGGTACAGCGTACAGAAGTTGAGTTGCTCAAAACACCTAACCTCGGTAAGAAATCTCTTACTGAAATTAAGGACGTTCTGGCATCTCGCGGCTTATCTCTGGGCATGCGTCTGGAAAATTGGCCGCCGGCAAGTATTGCTGACGAATAAGATCACAGGTTAAGGTTTTACTGAGAAGGATAAGGTCATGCGCCATCGTATGAGTGGTCGTCAATTGAACCGCAACAGCAGCCATCGCCAAGCTATGTTTCGTAACATGGCCGGTTCTTTAGTTCGTCACGAAATTATCAAGACGACTTTGCCTAAGGCAAAAGAACTGCGTCGCGTTGTTGAGCCGTTGATTACCCTGGCTAAAACGGATAGCGTTGCTAACCGTCGTTTAGCATTCGCCCGTACTCGTGATAACGAAATCGTGGCAAAACTGTTCAACGAGCTGGGACCACGTTTCGCTCAGCGTGCAGGTGGTTACACCCGCATTCTGAAATGTGGTTTCCGTGCTGGTGACAATGCTCCAATGGCTTACATTGAGCTTGTTGACCGCGCTGAATCCCAGACTGAAGCAGCAGCAGAGTAATCTGTTACTGCGTAAAAAAACCGGGTTTTTACCCGGTTTTTTTATTTCTGTTAATCCTGCCCTTGAAGTTACTTTCCTCAGCCCCATATCTCTGCCAACGACATACAACATTTTACTATTCTGATATGATGGCTTCAGGCCAGATGATGTCAGGAGGTTGCCGATGTACCGAATTGGTCAGTTAGCAAAACTTGCAGAAGTGACACCGGATACGATCCGTTTTTATGAAAAACAGGGCATGATGGATCATCAGACCCGGACGGATGGCGGCTATCGTTTGTATACTGAGCAGGATCTGCACCGGCTGCGTTTTATCCGGTATGCAAAACAATTAGGGTTTACACTGGAAGCGATCACGGAACTGTTATCGATCCGGGTTGATCCTGAACATCACACCTGCCGTGAATCAAAGCAAATTGTGGATGATCGGCTGAAAGATGTGGAAACGAAGTTAGTCGAAATGCAGCGAATGCGGGATTCTCTGAAGATGCTGAGTGATGCCTGTTGCGGAACGGCACATGTCAGTTCACAATGCACCATTCTGGAGATCCTGGAACAAGGTGCGACTGAGCCCTGTGGCTGTTCACAAAAAGAGAGTAAACATAATCAATGAGGTTACTATGACAAAATATGCTCACAAGCGTGGCGTAATACAAGATAACGCCCTGGAAGCACTGCTATCCGATCCGTTGTTCCGGCAGAGAGTAGAAAAAAATAAGAAAGGTAAAGGGAGTTACAACCGGAAAGAAAAACACAACAAGGCAGATTACCGGGAGGCCAGTAGTAAACGATTAGATAATCTTTTACTACTGGCCTTTTAGTTTATTATTTCTTTTGTTCTTTTAATAAATCACGGATTTCAGTCAGTAATGTTTCTTCTGCTGACGGTGCCGGCGGCTCCGCAGGTGCTTCAGCCTGTTCGCGGCGTAATTTATTCAGCATTTTGATGGCAATGAAGATAGCAAACGCAACGATAACGAAATCAAAGACGGTTTGCAGGAATACACCATAATTCAGTACAACAGCAGGCACATCTCCGCTGGCTTCCCGCAGTACAACGGCAAACTGTTTGAAGTCGATCCCGCCGATCAGTAAACCGAGTGGTGGCATGATGACATCAGCAACTAATGAGGACACAATTTTGCCGAATGCCGCACCGATAATGATACCGACAGCCATATCAACGACATTGCCGCGCATCGCAAATTCACGAAACTCTTTTATGAAGCTCATACCCTTTTCCTTACCCAAAATGTTAACAAGTTGTCATTCTCAAGTATAAATCAATAGTATTTACTATCAAAATATTAAGTACTTATTTATAAGAAGAACGGACTTGGCTGGAAGAGCTTCTCCACCTCGGGTACGTGGCGTTTGTCAGTGATGAACAGCACGACATGGTCTCCCTGTTCAATACTGTGCTCGTCATTCGCAATAATAACCTGCTCATCTCTGACAATCGCACCAATAATAGTGCCCGGCGGGAGCTTAATATCGGCAATTTTGCGTCCGACAACTTTTGACGTATTTTCATCGCCATGTGCGATAGCCTCAATCGCCTCAGCAACACCGCGTCGTAATGACGATACACTGACAATATCTGCTTTACGCACATGGCCGAGTAATGCAGAAATGGTGGCCTGCTGCGGGGAGATAGCGATATCAATCACGCCGCCCTGGACCAGATCCACATAGGCACTGCGCTGGATAAGCACCATTGCTTTCTTGGCACCCATGCGCTTGGCGAGCATCGCGGACATAATATTGGCTTCGTCATCGTTGGTCAGGGCAATAAAGACGTCAACCTGCTCAATATGTTCTTCTGCTAATAATTCCTGATCAGAGGCATCTCCATAAAAAACAATGGTGTCATGCAGCAGCTCAGCGAGGTCGGTTGCCCGGTTGGCGTTGTGCTCGATTAGTTTGACGTTATAGTCTTTCTCGATACGCAGTGCCAGACCGGCGCCGACGTTCCCGCCGCCGACAATCATGATCCGCTTATACGGTTTTTCCAGACGCTGTAATTCACTCATTACTGCACGGATATGCTCGGATGCGGCAACAAAGAATACTTCATCACCGGCTTCGATGATGGTTGAACCCTGCGGACGAATCGGTCTGTCCTGGCGGAAGATAGCCACAACCCGGGTTTCAATATGCGGCATATGCTCGCGCAGGCTGGAAAGGGCGTTTCCGACCAGCGAGCCGCCGTAATAGGCTTTCACGGCGACAATACTGACGCGCCCTTCGGCAAAATTCACAACCTGGAGAGCACCGGGGTACTGAATAAGCTTATAGATACTGTCGATCACTAACTGCTCGGGGGCGATCAGGTGATCGATCGGGATCGCTTCCGGTAAAAATAATTTATCAGCTTCCCGGACATATTCAGAAGATCGGATACGGGCGATCTTATTTGGCGTATTGAACAGCGTGTATGCAACCTGACAGGCGATCATATTGGTTTCATCGGAGTTGGTCACTGCGACGAGCATATCCGCGTCTTCCGCGCCCGCTTCCCGCAGTACCCGCGGATGAGAGCCGGCACCGTTTATTACCCGGAGATCGAATTTATCCTGTAACTGACGCAGCCTGTCCGGGTTGGTATCCACAACAGTAATATCGTTGTTTTCATCCACTAAGTTTTCTGCCAGTGTGCCGCCGACCTGACCGGCACCGAGAATAATAATTTTCATATAAATGATCGTCCGGGTTGTTTATCAGGCAGAAAGTGCCTGTTTAACCAGTTTAGCGTAAAAAAATCCGTCTCCGCTCTGCGCATCCGGCAGCATCTGGTAGCCTGTTGCCGGTGTATCGGTTAATACAGCATCACGGTGCGAAGAGAGGAAATTATTTATCTGATGAATATTCTCTTCCGGTAATACAGAACAGGTTGCATAGACCAGTGTGCCGCCGGGTTTGAGATAAGGCCAGACAGCGTCCAGAATTTCCCGTTGCAGTGCCGCCAGCTCATTGATGTCATTATCACGGCGCAGCCATTTAATGTCCGGATGGCGGCGGATAACGCCGGTCGCGGAGCAAGGTGCATCCAGCAAAATGCGATCGAATGTCTGTGATTCTGCCCATTGTTCCGGATAACGGCCGTCACCGGTTTTCACCACCGCGTTTTGTTTAAGTCGTTGTAAATTCTCATTAACCCGGGTTAAACGCTGTTTATCCACATCAACAGCCATGACATGAGCGCGGGGCGCTATCTCTAAAATGTGGGTGGTCTTCCCGCCGGGTGCCGCGCACAAATCTAAAATAGTCTCATCATTCTGCGGATCAAGTAGTAATGCACAGCCCTGAGCGGAGCTGTCCTGCACGGTGACCCAGCCATCAGCAAACCCGGGCAGATCAGTGACCGGGCAGGGAACTGCCAGACGCAGTGCATCCGGATATGCCGGATTATAAAAGGCTTCAATATCCTTCTCTGTCAGCAGCGCCTGATATTCCTGAGCGGAATGATGGTTACGGTTAACCCGTAGCCACATCGGCGGTTTTTCATTATTTGCCGTAATAACAGCTTCCCAGTTGTTAGGATATGCCGCCTGAATCCGCGACAGCAGCCATTTCGGATGCAGCCAGCGGCTTTCATTATTAGCAAAACGCTCGGACAACACCTGCTCCTGACGCTGGAACTGACGCAGCACGCCGTTAATCAGTCCTTTCAGCTGTGGTTTTTTCAGTGCCACAGCACCGTCAACCGTTTCGGATAGTGCTGCGTGTGCCGGGATCCGTGTATAACGGAGCTGATAAAAACCGACCAGAATCAGATAATGCAGTACCCGCTGCTTACCGGTCAGCGGTTTTGCCATCAGCTGCTGGCTGTACCATTCAAGCTCCGGCAGCACCCGCATCACACCAAAACATAATTCCTGCAGTAATGCTTTATCTTTCGGGTTGATATCCCGCTGATATTCAGGCAGAAGTGCGCTGAGTGACTGTCCCTGATCCAGGACCTGGCTGATGATACGGGCAGCAATGCTGCGTAAGTTATAGCTGTTTTTCATTGTGATTCCGGTATGCCGGCAAGCGATAAAGAGAAAGGGGGACCGGCATACCACGCGGGGAATGCCGGTTATGAAACAAAATTACAGTGAATTTCCCGGGGTAAACCATTCTTTGCGGGAATTCAGAATATCAGCGGCTGACATCGGTTTTTTCCCGGCAGGCTGTAACTGTGTGATATTCAGGATCCCTTCTGCAGTGGCAACCTGAATGCCGTTTTTATCCGCACGGATAACCGTTCCCGGCGCTGCGGAAGTCTGTTCCGCAATCGCATTGGCCTGCCAGACTTTCACCGGCTGCTCATCAATCACCATATAACTGATTGGCCACGGATTGAAGGCACGTATACAGCGGTCTAACTGTGCGGCAGAAAGAGACCAGTCCAGCCGGGCTTCTTCTTTGCTCAGTTTTTCTGCATAGGTAACCAGGGTGTCATCCTGTTTTTCAGGGCGGAGTGCATTCTGACACACCAGAGACAGTGTCTGTAACAGTGCCTGCGGGCCGATACCGGCGAGTTTTTCATACAGGGATGCACTGGTATCTTCTGATGTGATATCACACTCAGCTTTATACAGCATATCGCCGGTATCCAGGCCGGCATCCATCTGCATGATGGTGACCCCGGTTTTGGTATCACCGGCCCACAATGCACGCTGGATAGGCGCCGCACCACGCCATGCCGGTAACAGGGAACCGTGAACATTCAGGCATCCAAGACGCGGAATATCCAGCACTGCCTGCGGCAAAATCATCCCGTAGGCTACGACAATCATAATGTCCGCCTGCTGGTCACGTATCCACTGGTGATTTTCTTCTTTGCGCAGCGTGGATGGCTGGAAAACAGGAATATCGTGCTGCTGTGCCAGTTCTTTTACCGGGCCCGCGGTGATTTTTTTCCCGCGGCCGGCAGGGCGATCCGGCATGGTTAAGACGCCAACGACATTGTGCTCTGACTGAATCAGGGCATCGAGGTGACGTGCGGCAAAATCAGGCGTTCCTGCAAAGATAATACGTAATGAATCTGACACGTTGCTTTCCTGTAAAAATAATAATGCCATAAACAATAACAGTGCCCGTGCGCTGCTGCGGTCTGTGGCAGATAAAGACTGCGGGTATTAAGACCGGGCTCTGAGTCTGTCCAGTTTTTCGACTTTCTGACGGATGCGCTGGCGCTTCATAGCGGAAAGGTAATCGACAAATAATTTACCTTCCAGGTGATCCATTTCATGCTGGATACAAATTGCCAGCAGATCGCCGGTTTCCAGCTCGAAAGGCTCGCCGTTATAGTCCAGCGCCCGGATTTTAACGTGCTCAGCACGCGGTACGAATGCCCGCTGCTCAGGAATCGATAAACAACCTTCTTCGATTCCGGCTTCTCCGGATTTTTCCAGCAGTTCCGGGTTGATCAGCACCAGGCGCTCATTCCGCTCTTCTGACACATCAATCACGATAATGCGCTGGTGGATATCAACCTGAGTGGCTGCCAGACCAATACCTTCTTCGTCGTACATGGTTTCGAACATATCATCGACAATCTTCTGAATGCCGGCATCGACTTTTTCAACCGGCTTTGCAATCTTGCGAAGCCGCTCGTCGGGATAATGTAATACAGTTAATAACGCCATAGATTTTTTCGTGTTCTATCTAAAAAATGGATGGAAATTAATGTCTATTCTAGACAGTTATCAGCCTGATTGACAGTATTGCCCGCAGCGGACACCGCATTTTTATCACAGGCTCAGTCAGGATGGCGCAATGGATGAAAGGGAAATTTGGTTACGTCTGGCGTGTATCAGGCGGTTAAGTGCACATCATGCTGTCAGTGCTGCGACAATACTGACAGAGACCTGCACACAGAAAAACGGTGAGATCCGCCGCCAGTTACATCAGTGCGGACTTACACTGGTACAGTGTCAGCAATTCATGAATGTGAATACATCCAGGCTGAAAACGGCACTTATATGGGCTGATTCACCGGGTAACATGATATTACCCCTGTCATCACCACACTATCCGTTTTTATTAAAGCAGATCTATTCACCTCCGCTTGTGCTTTTTGTGGCAGGGCAGTATGAGGTGTTATCTGCCCCGCAGGTCAGTATGGTGGGCAGCCGCGCGGTTACCCATTACGGCGAAAAGTGGGGGGACTGTTTTACCCGGCATCTTGTGCAGCACAATCTGGTGATAACCAGCGGCCTGGCTGCGGGCGTGGACGGATGCTGCCATAAGGCGGCGCTGGCATCAGGCGGAAAGACGGTTGCGGTATCCGGCAGCGGGCTGTCTCATATTTATCCCGCAAAACACCGGTCGCTGGCAGAGGAGATTACAGAAAATGGCGCACTTATCTCTGAATATTTTCCGGATGTACCGCCGCTGGCCAAAAACTTTCCCCGCCGTAACCGGATAATCAGCGGGTTAAGCCGTCTGCTGATTGTGATTGAGGCCGGACGGCGCAGCGGGTCATTAATTACGGCACAATGCGCACTGGAACAGGGGCGGGATGTATTTACGTTACCGGCGGTGCTTGGTAATCCGGCGTATGAGGGTAATCACTGGTTGTTGCAGCAGGGCGCCTATATTGCGACAGCACCGGCTGATATCACGGATCATCTCGCGCTGGATATGCAGTGGCTGGCGCTGCCGCCGGTCACGGAAGCACCGGAAGTGATTATCACACCGGTACAGGAGGAACTGCCGTTTGCACATGTGCTGATTAATGTGGATGATGAACCGACACCGGCAGATATCATTGCCGCTCGGTGTGAGCTGCCGGTCACAGAGGTGACAACACAACTGCTGCAGCTGGAGTTATCAGGTAAAATAGCCGTGGTCAGCGGGGGATATATCCGCCTGCATCACTGAACGGTATCGGCGTAAGGTAAAATTATCATGTCAAAATCAACGGCGGAATGCTGTCCGGAATGCGGCGGAGAGCTGGTTATCCGTAATGGTGCCCACGGGCCTTTTTTCGGCTGTTCTGCTTATCCGGAATGTGATTACATCCGTCCACTGAAAGCCGGTACTGACGGGCATCTCATCAAAGTGCTGGACGGACAGTTGTGCCCGCAGTGCGGCGGGACGCTGGTGCTGCGCCAGGGGCGCTACGGGATGTTTATCGGCTGCGGAAATTTTCCGGAATGTGAATATATTGCATCTATTGATTCACCAGATGAAACGACGGTGGCCTGTCCGCAGTGCCATGATGGTAAGTTACTTCAGCGTAAGTCACGGTTCGGTAAAGTTTTTTATGCCTGTAACCGCTATCCTGCCTGCCAGTTTTCACTGAACAGCAAACCGGTTGCCGGTGAGTGTCAGTATTGTGGTTATCCGCTGCTGGTGGAAAAAAGGACATCAACAGGCGTAAGATTAAGTTGTGCGAGTAAAGCCTGCGCAAAACGACAAAAAGAACAAAATGAGAATAATGATGAATCATAATCAAACCACAGCAAATTTCGACACAATTATAAAAGCCCTGAATAACCACGAAGTTATCGCATATCCGACAGAGGCTGTTTTTGGCCTGGGTTGTGATCCTGACAGTGAGCAGGCCGTGATGGCGCTGCTGGATCTGAAACAGCGCCCGTGGGAAAAAGGACTGATTCTGATCGCAGATAACTATGATCAGGTAAAACCTTATATTGATGACTCACGGCTGACAGATGAGCAGCGTGAAGCGATGTTTGCCTCCTGGCCGGGCCCGGTGACCTGGGTGATCCCGGCAAAACCCGCCACACCAAAATGGCTGACCGGCCGTTTTGACTCGCTGGCTGTCCGCGTGACAGATCATCCGGTGGTCAAAGCATTATGTCAGTCGTACGGCAAACCGGTGGTCTCCACCAGTGCGAACCTGAGCGGGCTGGAGCCGTGCCGGACAACTGATGAAGTAAATGCACAGTTTAACGGACGGATCCCGGTGGTTGACGGGCTGGTCGGCGGGCGGAAAAATCCGTCTGAGATCCGTGATGCACTGACAGGGCAGTTATACCGCCAGGGCTGACAGAACACCAAAAGGACCCGGAATGAAAAAATTTGCCGTTTTTGGCCATCCGATTGCACACAGTCAGTCACCTTTTATTCATCAGGAATTTGCCGGACAGTTTGGTATTGAGCTGAGTTATGAACGGATCCTCTCTCCGCTCGACGGCTTCCGCGACAGCGTTTCTGCATTTTTTGCTGCAGGCGGGCTGGGGGCGAATGTCACACTGCCTTTTAAAGAGCAGGCACATGCGCTGGCGGATGAGCTGAGTGAACGGGCACAGGTCTGCGGTGCGGTAAACACCCTGTATCTGACAGAAGATAAACGGCTGGCAGGGGATAATACCGACGGTGAAGGGCTGGTAATTGATTTGCAGCGGCTGATGTTTATCCGCCCCGGCGACAGTATTCTGCTGATTGGTGCAGGTGGCGCAGCCCGCGGCGTGTTGCTGTCTCTGTTGCTGGCAGGTTGCGCTGTTACCGTTACTAACCGGACATTCAGCAAAGCGCAGTCTCTGGCTGAGCGGTTTGCCGGTCACGGAAAAGTCAGTGCAATGCCTGTCAGTGAAACCGGAACGACCGGATTTTCACTGATTATTAATGCCACATCATCCGGGGTGGACGGCGTGGTTCCGCAAATCCCTCAGTCATTACTGAATCCGTCTGTTGCCTGTTACGATATGTTTTACCGTACGGGGCTGACACCTTTTCTGCAGCTTGCCGCAGATAACGGTGTAACCCGGTATGCTGACGGGCTGGGTATGCTGGCTGGTCAGGCGGCTTTTGCATTCAGGTTATGGCATGGTGTATTGCCGGATATTGCACCGGTACTGACAAAACTCAAACAGAAGATGACATCATGAACCAGTCCATTCAGTTTCCGGACCGCGAATCACGGGATGATGATCGGGAGTGCATTGTTTTTCCGGTGATGATCAACGGCTTTTTATCAGATTGCCGCGTCTCTGCACAATACCTGCAATCCCGTTACGGAACGGCTCCCGGGGAGGATATGCTGGTTCTCTTCCGCCGGAACCGCTGGGATCTGGAGGAAGAGTTTGCGGAATTCATTGAAAAAGGTGAGACGGATGAGCCGCCTTACCGGTTGCCCTGTGACAGATAATTATTTTTCCACATAACATAGTTATTGGCTGAATATTTCAGCCCTTCATATTCTTCCGGTTTCAGCGGACGGACGGCTTTGGCAGGGCTGCCGAGATACAGGTAGCCGCTTTCCAGACGTTTGCCGGGAGAGACCAGACTGCCCGCGCCGATAATTACATCATCCTCTACCACCACTCCGTCCAGCAGGATTGAACCCATACCGACCAGGACACGGTTACCGATAGTGCAGCCGTGCAGCATCACTTTATGGCCGACGGTAACATCCTCACCGATAATCAGCGGGTGACCGGCCGGGTTATCTGCCGTCTGGTGAGTGACATGTAATACGGAGCCGTCCTGAATATTGGTACGCTGACCAATCTGAATGTAATTGACATCTCCCCGGGCAACAACCAGCGGCCAGATACCGACATCATCAGCCAGACGCACATCACCGATAATGACGGAGGAGTCATCGATCATGACATTTTTACCGACAGAAGGGGTTAATGTCAGATAGGGACGGAGTTTATTCACAATAATTACCTCAGAATATAAATGTATTTTGGTGATCTTAATGAGAGAGTTTACCGGAGGCAATGCAACTTTCGGGCATAATTGCCGGAAAATAAGACATGATGCTCAAAAGACAGACAGTTAATAAGAAAATTCAAAAAAAAGGTTGTGCAAAACGAAAAGCTCCCTATAATGCGCCACCACTGACACGGAACAACGCGATAACACGCGGTTCCGGCAGAAAGAGAAAAAGCGGAAAGTTGAAAAACAACGCTTGACTCAAAGGGGCTGGAAACGTAATATACGCAGCCTCGCAACAACGCAGAAGACCGGCAACGGCAGCGAATGTTGCAACTGCTCTTTAACAATTTATCAGACAATCTGTGTGGGCACTCGCAGGACATATCACAAAAAATATTATTTT